>JAUCGK010000430.1 GCA_030378085.1 Candidatus Parabeggiatoa sp. HSG14 | reverse complement strand
GTACCTAATAACAAAGCAAGACTATCATGTATCAGTATCCGCAATCATGATACCACAAAATCCTGCCAAACTGAAAAAAGCCATCCCCAAATATCTAAACACCATCCCACAAAGTACACGATTTTCAGAGCCAATAAACCTGTACTTGTTGCCTCAATCCTCCCATAATATTCGATTGTCTGACGGAGTCCAAAATTTATTTTGGATGTTTTAATTATAAGAGAACAAAAAAATAATGAAAATTTCCTCCCAAATCCTTATCAGTATCCTATTTTTTATCTTTACTCTATTAACATCATCGATACTATTTGCACAAGACAATCCTACTATAAAATTTGAGCATCTCAACGTTGAAGACGGCTTGCCCAGTAATTTCACCATCAATGCCATCCAAGATGATCAAGGTTTTATGTGGTTTGCCACTAAAAATGGTCTGGCTAAATATGATGGTATTGAATTTACCGTTTATAGACAGGAATCGGATAATCCCAATAGCCTGAGTAATAATTATGTGTGGTCCATTTTGAAAGATCATAATGGCACACTTTGGGCAAGTACCTTGGGCGGGGGAATCAATAAATTTGACCCTATCACCGAAACTTTTACCCGTTACCAACATGACGATAACAATCCAAACAGTTTGGTGAGTGACATTGTTTTATCCGCTTGTGAAGACAAAACAGGAATATTGTGGATTGCGACTGATAGTGGGTTTAGCCGATTTGATCCAAATCATGAAACCTTTACCAATTATCAACACAACAAAAACGATAATAGTCTGAGTGAAAACTATCTTTTTTCTATTTATCCAGATGATAACGGCATATTATGGATTGGTACGTTTGGCGGTGGCTTAAATAAATTTGATCCCGCCACTGAAACTTTTACCCATTATCAACATGACGAGAATAATCCCAATAGTTTAATAAATAATTCTATTTTTAAGGTTTATGGGGATGAAGGCACATTATGGATTGCGACAACCGGCGGACTCGATCACTATAATCCTAACAGCGACACCTTTACCCATTATCAACACGATAAAAATAATCCCAACAGTTTAAGCCTTGATTCATTGGTTTCTATTTTTAAAGACAGTAACGGAATTTTATGGATAGGTACAACCGGTGGCGGATTAAATCAATTTGATAGCGCAAATAACCGCTTCAACCATTATCAATATGAACCCAGTAATCCAAACAGTTTAAGCGATAACAGCGTTTTTGCTACTTATGAAGATATAAACGGTACATTATGGATAATGACTCAAAATGGGGGAATCAACAAATACGATCCGGGCAGTCACCGTTTTGCTCATTATCAACATCATCCGCTTAAAAAAAATGGTTTGAATAATAATCAAATTGGAGCGATTCATGAAGATAAAAATGGCATCCTTTGGATTGGGACTAAAGGCGGTGGACTCAATAAATTTGATCGGCAAACAAACACCTTTACGCATTATCAACAGGATGATAAGAATATAAATAGTATCAGTAATAACGTTGTTACAGCAATTCATCCTGATAGTAGCGGCGCGTTATGGATGGGTATTGATGGCGGTGGACTTAATCGGTTTGATCCAAAAACGGAAACCTTTGTCCATTATCCAACCGATCCCAATGATCCGGATATGATATGGGATATCGATATTGATTTGATGGGTAATATTTGGATTGCGTATATTGGTGCGGGTTTAGACAAGTTAAATCCAAAAAACAAAACTGTGGTGCATTATCACGCCGATGGAAATAATCCAAATAGTCTTATGACGAACTGGATTTCAGCGGTTAAAGTGGCATCGAATGGTATGGTGTGGGTTGGCACGGATGAAATAGGTGCAAGCCAATTTGATCCCACCAACAATACTTTTATCCATTATTTACCTGATGAAAAAGACCCCAAAAGTCTAAGTAATGGTGTTGTCAGTACTATTTTTGAAGACAGTAAGGGTAGGATTTGGATTGGTACTTATGACGGTTTAAACCGATTTAATCCTGAAAATCAAACCTTTACGATTTATAACGACAAGCACGGTTTAGCAGGGAATAGTATCGCGGGTATTTTAGAAGATGAGCAAGGCTATCTTTGGATTAGTACCAATAATGGATTATCCCAATTTAATCCACAAACTGAAACCTGTCGTAATTATGATAAACGGGATGGTTTACAAGGCAATCTCTTTTTTCCCCATTCCGCCTATAAAAGTGTGACAGGTGAACTATTCTTTGGTGGCAGCAATGGCTTTAATGCCTATTATCCCGATAAACTATTTGATAATCAATACATTCCCCCGGTGGTATTGACAGATTTTCAAGTGTTTAATAAATCAGTTTCTATTGGCAAAAAATCGCCTTTGCAAAAACATATTAATTTAGCAGAGCAGATAACATTATCTTATGAACAATCGGTGTTTCGTTTTAAGTTTGCGGCTTTAAATTATAGAGCCTCTGACAAAAACCAATATGCCTACATGATGGAAGGGTTTGATATCGATTGGACTTATGTTGATAGCAATCAGCGGTTTGCCATCTATACCAATTTAGATGCTGGTGAATACACCTTTAGAGTCAAAGCCTCTAACAACGACGGCTTATGGAATGAAAAGGGGACTTCAATAAAAGTCATTATCTTACCGCCTTGGTGGCAAACGTGGTATGCATATACCTTGTATGCGATTATTATTTTAGGCAGTATTCTTGGTTTTTTTATGGCTCAACAACGAAAATTGACTCATAGCCGCATCATCAATGAACGTTTACAAGAAGCGGATCGACTGAAAGACGAATTTCTCGCCAATACCTCCCATGAATTACGGACTCCCCTCAATGGCATTATCGGTATTGCAGAATCTTTAATTGATGGTGCGGCGGGTTCATTATCAGAACCTGTCAAGAAAAATCTATTGTTAGTGACTCAAAGTGGACACCGCTTAACAAACTTAATCAATGATATTCTCGACTTCTCTAAATTGCAACATAAAGATATTGAATTACAAGCCAAACCAATCAGTTTGCGAGAAATTGTGGAAATCGTATTAATGCTTAGCCAACCCTTAAAAGGGCAAAAAGAGTTACAATTTGTAAATGCCATCACCGCTGATTTACCGCCAGTACTCGCTGATGAAAATCGGATACAACAAATTTTATACAACTTAGTGGGTAATGCCATTAAATTTACCGAGCGCGGTACCATAAAAATTTCGGCCAAAGCCTGTACTCAAAAGCGTCAAACGACCAATCATTTAACGATGAATCCTGACAACTGTTTAATAATCACAGTATCTGATACAGGGATTGGCATTCCAGCCAACAAACTCAACCATATTTTTGAAGCCTTTGAACAAGCCGAAGGTTCCACCGCGAGAGATTATGGAGGGACAGGATTAGGGCTGGCAGTGACCAAAAAACTTGTGGCATTGCATCACGGAAAAATGTGGGTAGAATCCACGCCTGATGTCGGTTCACAATTCATGTTCACGCTCCCCATTGCTAATCAACCCGCTTCAAGTATATTAAATCAATCCATTTTGTTGACTCGTTTGGCACAAATGGATACTCAAAAATCATCAATGACTGTGACTAGCCCATCCTCTTTTAACACTTCTCAAGGTGAATTTAAAATTTTGATTGTTGATGATGAACCCGTTAATCTTCAAGTACTTGTCAACCATTTATCCTTAAATAATTATGCCGTTGTTCAAGCATCTTCCGGTCCCCAAGCCCTTCAACTATTGAAAGAAGGCTTACAACCAGACTTGATTTTGCTAGATGTCATGATGCCAAAAATGACAGGTTATGAAGTCATGCAAAAAATCCGTGACGTTTGGGCAATTCATGAATTGCCCACTTTACTGTTAACTGCCAAAAACCAACTCTCTGATTTGGTGGCGGGTTTAAACGCTGGGGCGAATGATTATCTCACCAAACCGATTTCTAAAGATGAACTATTAGCTCGAATCAAAACCCATTTGAATATCAAACGCCTCAAAGCCGAAAATGTGCGTCTCAGTACAGAACTAGATATCACACGCCGACTGCAACAAATGCTACTCCCTACCGAGAAAGAACTTAAACAGATTGACGGTTTAGACATCGCCGGCTTTATGGAACCTGCCGATGAAGTAGGTGGCGATTACTACGATGTACTTCAACATTCGGGACGTATTTTATTTGGCATTGGTGATGTTACCGGGCATGGTTTAGAAAGCGGAGCCTTAGCGATTATGGTGCAATCTTCAGTGCGAACTTTGCTTGCCAATAACGAAACCGATCCGGTTAAATTTTTCAGCGCGCTTAACCAAATGGTATTCCACAATGTTCAACGAATGAACGTGGAAAAAAGTTTAACGCTGGCTTTAGTCGATTACAAAGAAAATCAACTTTATATCAGTGGACAACATGAAGAAGTGATTGTGGTGAGAAACGGCGAATTGGAATTGATAGATACCATTGACTTAGGCTTCCCGATAGGACTAGACGACAACATTGCCGATTTTATTGCTGAAGCCAAAATATCATTGAATACGGGAGATGTTGTAGTACTTTATACCGATGGCATTACCGAAGCCGAAAATCTCAACAAGCAAATGTATGAACAAGAACGGCTTTGTGAAGTTATCCAACAAAACTGGCAACAAACCGCCCACGAAATCCAGAAAGCAGTGATTGAAGATGTACGGCAATTTATCGGGGAGCAAAAAGTATATGATGATATTACGTTGTTGGTTTTAAAGAAAAAATAACCAACCTTTAACTACAAAAACCAAGAACTACAGGGATTGTATATAATAAAGGATTATAAAGAAATGCCAGAATCAAGTTTTTAAAAGATTGATGATTAAGCAAGAGACGCAAGCATTGCGTCTCTACCAAATTCCATTTTGTTATCACCACGAAGTTTCTCGCGAAGTGATTTACTCATCTCAATGTGCCAAAAGCAGTTAAAACAACGCGCCTGTAAATTTTTGGCATTACTATTTTTAGTGCCACCTATAGACATTCAGAGAAATAACTTCAAAAAACCTGACAGGTTTCTAAAACCTGTCAGGTTTGGTGTGTGAAATTATTTATGTGAAAAACTATAGTTCGCTAACTTCATTAGGGTAAATGCGTACTGTAAATCCAGTGAGTTTGGATTTTAAGCATTTACCTATTTCTAAAGCACGCTGCGAGAGCGTATGGTTTGGTTTTATTCGTTATTTTCTTTATAAGAATCTATCTGTGCTGGCAATTGTACGGTAAAAATTGAACCTTCGCCGAGGGTGCTGTTTACTGAGATTTTTCCACCAAGTGCCTGGCAAAAATGCTTAATTATTGGCAAACCCAAACCAGTCCCCTCAAATTCACGAGTACTTGAATCGTCTCCTTGGACAAAGGATTCAAAAATGGTTTTTAATTTGTCAGGTGCAATTCCAATTCCAGTATCAATGACTTCAAAAGACAAATAATCTGAATTTTCACACTCAGAAAGACGCATTGGTGAAATATTTTTCTGCAATTGTTCCTTCTGTTCACTGATAGAAAAATTTTTGAAACGGGTAATTGTAAAAGTGATTGAGCCTTTTTCGGTAAATTTTGTCGCATTATTCAGTAAATTGAGTAAAATTTGTCTGAGTTTATTATAATCCGTATGAATCAAGCCCAATTCACCACAACATTCGACATTGATACAATTATCTTTGCTTGTCATAATAGGTTGTATAGTCATCACAACTTCATCAATGATGCGGCTGACAGCAAATTCACTCAGATAAAGCTCTAATTTATCTGCTTCTATTTTTGAAATATCTAAAATGTCACTGATAATAGCTAATAATTGCTTACCCGCTGTTTGAACTTTTTCTAAATCTGGCAATATAACACCACAATTTGAATCTGCTGCATCCTCATGAATAATATCACTATAACCAATAATAGCATTTAATGGTGTGCGTAATTCATGGCTCATTTTTGCCAAAAAAGTGCTTTTGGCACGACTAGCCGCTTCTGCCATTTCGCGAGCCTGTTCTGCAATATTCAACATCTGTGAAGTTTGCTGATTTGCTTTTTTAAGATCATGATAAAGCTCCAAATTTTCCAGTGCTGATGCACATTGATTGACCATGATATAAATCAGTTTTTGATTCGCTTCATTTAAATGTTGTGCATCTTCTAGATAAATGAAACCGATTGGTTTATTATGTACTTTGAGTGGAATCAAAATTGCTCCCTCTGGCAACGGCTCGTGAGAAGTCGTCTCTAAAATATGGGCAGAACAATTTTTTACAATTTTCTCCATTCCTAGATTTTCAGTTGGATTAATAAATCGACCTGTACCCGCTTGAATCGCCACTTTATGATCGTCTGCAGTTACAACGATACCATTACTGATGGTAGAAATTAAACCCGTTTCGCCTAGATTACACAAACCAATAATTTGACTAAGTACACCATTAAAGAATTGGTTGATAGACTGAGGATGATACAATTCTGGAGCAGCATCAAGAATCTTAGTGAGTGCATTTCGGTTAATGTCAAGTATGCTAAGATCACGGTAAGATTTCAAAGCAATACGCATGGTCGTATACAATTTCTCAGCCGTTAATTCCGTTTTATCTTTGTAATCGTCAATATCGTAGCGTTCAATCACCTCTTTTTCCGGTGCCATGCCAGGTTGCCCTGTACGAATAATGAGTCTAATCAATGGATATTTCAGTTTATTGCGGATAAAATCAACGAGCTGAAGTCCTGCATCATCGCTTTCCATCACCACATCAATAAGAGCAACTGCTATTTCTGGCTCTTTCTCTAAAATATCCCGCGCTTCAATACCTGACATCGCTTGAAATATCTGTAATTTTTTGCCAGCGAATTCAAAATCATCAAGTGCTAAGCGCGTCATAGAATGAATATCAGTCTCATCATCAACGATGAGTATTTTCCAAGAAGGCAATTTTATCTTTGGTTTTTTTATGACACCCTTGGTTTCTTTATGATTATCTTTTTTTTTCCTGACTAGTTTCATATCTCTTGTCTATATTGAACTTTAATGTGATGAAGTTGTGATGCTATCGCTTTTTTTTGCGATAATATAGCGTTTTCCGATTGCGTCAGGTACAAGTCCCCTCTTTAATTAAGGAGGGGATTTAGGGGAGGTTGTACTTTATCCAATCGGAAAACGCTATAACATCAGGACAACCACAAGGGATTGCCCCTACAAACCATCGTGTTGTGTAGGAGCAGTTGCCCTGACGTAAAGCATTCCCATTTAACGACCATTTTTCTTATGCGCTATGGCATCAGTAATCTGTTTGTGAACATGCAAGATTAACTTATCTTTTTGAAAATGTTCTTTTTGAAAAACGGTTTCTACATGTTGATTTAAACGGGCTTGTTGTTCTGCCGAAAGTTGTTGTGAAGTCAATACGACAACAGGAATAGAATGCCATTTTTCATTGTTATTCAAGTGTTCAATAAATTCAAACCCATTCATCACTGGCATATTCAGATCCAATATAATCAAGGTTGGTTTTTTATGATCAAGATGTTCTAAGGCCACTTTTCCATTTTCAGCTTGGAATACCTGTACATTTTGATCTTCTAAAAGAATAGTCAGAAGTTCGCGATATGCTTCTTCATCATCAACAACCATGACAATATCGCTAGAATTATCACCAATATGATGTTTTTTCAAAATAACGGGTAATTGACTATGTATGATAGTTTTATCAAGGCAATCTGTCGCTCCCAAAATATTCCCTTTCTGTTTATCCACGTCTATTGAAATCATAATAACGGGTATACATGCTAAAAATGAATTATTTTTGAGGACAGAAAGCACTTCCCAACCATTTTTATCTGGCATATTCACATCAAGAAGAATGGCATCAGGGCGAAGTTTTTTGGCAAGTGTGATACCTTCTTCTCCGCTCATTGCAACAGCTACCGCATAGCCCAGTTGAGTGAGATCAAATTTTATAAGTTCGCATACATTGATATCGTCATCAATAACGAGAATAATCCCATCTCCCTCTTGCTTTTCTGTTTTTTCGGCTTCTATCGCTTCTGACACAATTGCTTTGGCTTGTGTAGGTAAGGAGAGTAGAAAGGTACTGCCATACCCGAATTCACTTTCAGCCCAGATAGTACCTCCTACCATTTGCGCGAATTGTTGGGTAATCGCAAGACCTAAGCCAGTACCTCCGTAGCGACGAGTTGTTGAGGAATCTGCTTGAGTGAAGGGTTGAAACAATTTTTTATGCTGTCCTACCGTCATGCCAATACCATTGTCAGCAACACAAAAGGTGATCCATTCGCCGTCGCGTTTGGCTTCAAGGCGAATATTTCCATTTTTGGTAAATTTAATGGCATTACTCATCAAGTTTAAAAGCATCTGCCGCAATTTCGTGAGATCAGTATACATATTGCCCAGATTGTTATCATATACTGTTATTAAAGTGTTATCCTTTTTTTCGACCAGTGGTTGAGTCGTAGAAACTACTTCATCAAGAACAATATTAATATCAAACGTTTCAAGAAATAAATCCATCTTACCTGCTTCGATTTTAGACAAATCAAGCACATCATTGATAAGTCCTAGTAAATGCTTGCCGGAAGCATAGATTTTTTGCAAATCTGGAATAAAATCGTTTTGCCCTAAATCTTCGGCATCTTCTTGTAGCATTTCGCTATAGCCAATGATTGCATTTAAAGGAGTACGTAATTCATGGCTCATATTGGCTAAAAACTGACTTTTTGCAATGTTAGCCGCTTCTGCCATTTCACGGGCTTGTTCAGCTATCATTAACATGCGCGATGTTTCTTGATGAGCCGTTTTTAAGTCAAGGTAAAGCTGTAAATTTTCTAATGCAGAAGCACACTGATGAACCATAATGTAAATCAGTTTTTGATTAGCCTCGTTAAGGTGTTGGGCATCTTCTAGATAAATAAAGCCTATCGACTTGTTTTTTACCTTAAGTGGAATCAAAATAGCACTAAATGGCAATTGATTGTTTTCTTTTGTTTTTAAGATATTTTCTTTACAAACTTTTATGATCTGTTCTACTTCTGGATTTTGATTGGGATTTTCAAATCGACCCGTGCCTGCTTGAACCATTATTTGGTTATCATTGGTAGTGACTGCTAAACTATGACCAATAGTGGAAATCAAACTGGTTTCACCTAGATTGCACAAGCCAATAATTTGGGTAAGTACTCCATTAAAAAATTGGTTAATGGATTTGGGATGATACAATTCAGGGGCAGCATCAAGAATTTTAGTAAGTGCCTTTCGGTTGGTGTCAAGGGTACTGATAGCCTGGTAGGATTTTAAAGCAATGCGTATGGTAGAGTATAACTTTTCAGCCGTTAAATCGGTTTTATCTTTGTAGTCATCAATATCATAGCGTTCAATCACTTCCCTTTCTGGAGCCATGCCCGGTTGCCCTGTGCGAATAATAAGTCTAATCACAGAGTATTTGAGATCATTGCGGATAAATTCGACTAGCTTAAGTCCTGCGTCATCGGTTTCCATAACAACATCAATTAAAGCTACCGCTATTTTCGGCTCATTGAGTAGAATTTCTTGTGCTTCACTCCCAGAAAGGGCTTTGAATATCTGTAATTTTTTGCCCCCAAATTCAAAATCATCAAGAGCCAAGCGCGTCATGGCATGGATATCAGCTTCATCATCAACAATGAGTACTTTCCAAGGGAGAGTTTTTGTCTTTGGTTTCTGTGTAACCTTATTGGTGTCTTTGACACTGTCTTTTTTCTTTCTAACAAGTTTCATAATAATTGTTAATTGTTAATTTTTCTAGTTCCAATGCTCTAGCGTCAATGCCATTGAGTTAAGCCTTGGAGTTTCAATTCTTAGGTTTGGAAGTATTTGATTTTAATAGAAATAGTAAAATCCTGAAGGTTTGAATTCCAACAAATTTTCGTATCTTCTCAAAAAGTGTGGGTAAATTTGCCCAAACCTGACAGGTTTCCAAAACCTGTCAGGTTTTTTCCACAGAATTTAGGGAAGATACAAATTTTCCTTAATGGCAGTGATGCTCTAGCGTTGGAACTCAAGAAAGGACGCTCCAGTGTCCTCATCATTTGAGCATTATATTATTGTGACACTGGAAGGAGAAGAAGTGATGCTTGAGCGTTATTACGATAGGCATTCCTTTGCCTTCGCTGTAGAATGGGAAGAAAAACTAATTTTTAACAACAGGTGGTTGATCGTAATAAGCGACTTTAGGCATTTTTACTTGTTCACTTAAAGCAGCTCGCACTTTTCGTAGTGCTTTATTTTCTGGATGCTTGTCAATTTGTTCGCACAGGTTGCTAATAGCATCGTACCAAATGCCTTCTTCAGCATAGACTTTATACCATTGTTCTTTTGATGTGCGATTCAAACGTTCAGTTAATTTTTTGGAAGGTTCAGTATAGCGAATAGTACCACTTCCCAGTAAATCACCAGAACGTTGCCCTGGATCAGTTACAATGAAAATAAACCATTCATATTCTTGATTTGGTTCAAGATGAATGTCGTCAAAATCTGCCAACTGTAAGTGATGCATACCTACTTCATGTCTGTCGCTATGAGGTGGTAATCCGATAATAAGTTCTAATATCGGTTCAATCGCACCAATTTTATTTATGCTAAATTCAATATTACCGTCCCATGGTGCTGACAGATACCAGTAAAGATTAGGCTGTTTCGTTACAGTAAAACCGGTGTGCTGTGGGGCAAGTGGGGCAAGAAGTTCTGGTAAAGGCAATGGTTGTTTTTCAGGAACTGTTTCTGATTTTTCCTCTGTTTCTCCCTTATGACTATTTGCTCCACGAGAAATACCTCTACTAATCCCACGAGAGATACCTCTACTAATTCCGCGACTTATTCCACGAGAAATACCTCTACTAATTCCACGAGAGATACCTCTACTAATTCCGCGACTTATTCCTCTACTAATTCCACGAGAGATACCTCTACTAATTCCGCGAGAGATACCTCTACTAATTCCGCGAGAGATACCTCTACTAATTCCACGAGAGATACCTCTACTAATTCCACGAGAGATACCTCTACTAATTCCACGAGAGATACCTCTACTAATTCCACGAGAGATACCTCTACTAATTCCGCGAGAAATCCCTCTACTAATTCCACGAGAAATCCCTCTACTAATTCCACGAGAGATACCGCGAGAAATACCTCTACTTATGCCACGGGATACACTACCACCATCAGCATTATCATCAACTAACCCTCCTTCCCGTCTCCGCAAAGGTCCGTCTGCTATAAGTGGTTGATAATGTACACCTGTATTTCCAACGTTTATAGACTGATTATCATTCGCTATAACGATGGGTGAACCAAAAATGACGCTAATAAAAATACAACGGCTTACAAGTATTTTTAATGTTTTCATAAAAAACCTCCTTTGATTTTTTATTCACCTTATGGTAAATTTTGGTTTATCAAGATGAATTTTTTTGAAGCTTTGAACTCAAGGAAAAGTCTATATATCTATGAAATACATCTTCATATTGCCTTTACCTTTTACAAGCTTCATGCCTCTTTCAACAATTTTAAACTTATCTTTGACAAGCTGATAAGTGGTTTCTGAAATGTTAATTTTCATGGATTCAGAATTGGCTTCCATTCTGGAAGTGGTATTGATGGTATCACCAAATACGTCATAAATATACTTTTTGATGCCAACAATCCCACCAACAACGGATCCGGTATGGATACCAATTCTTATTTCCCATTGAACTTCAGAATTTTGGTTACGTTGCCTTAAGTATTTAATGATTTCAATGGCTGATTTTATCACATTCTCTGCATGGTGCGGATTTTTTTCAGGCATACCACAAACGCAAAGATAGGCATCACCAATAGTTTTAATTCTTTCACATTGATGTTTTTCAATAATATTATCAAAAGCCGTAAAAATGTTGTTCAATTCATCAATAAGAATTTTAGGCTCCATTTGAGAAGAAAGGTTTGTAAAGCCAACAATATCTGAAAAATAAGTAGTCACATTGTCGAAAGATTCTGGCTTAGTTTTTCCTTTTTCTTTCAAATCATTAGCAACTTTAATGGGTAAAACATTTAAGAGTAATTTATCAGATTTTTCTTTTTCCAATTTAATAAGATTATGAGCATCTTTAAGTGTCAGATGCGCCTTTTTTTTGAGAAAGTAGAGATAATACATAAAAAATGCTAAAACAAATGCAAAGAAAATCCATCCTTGAAGAGAATGTCTGAGTATTTCTTGTCTTTTTAATTCTAATTGTTTGATGTCATTGTCTTTTTTCAAAAGTTCTATTCTTTTTTCCTTTTTTTCGGTTTCATATTTTGTTTGTAAATCGGCAATTGTTTGACGACTTTTTGCTGTTAAAATCTGACTTTTAACTTTTGATGATAATTTATAATACTTAAGTGCTTTTTTATAACTTTTCATTGCAGAATACAAATCAGAGAAAAATTCATAATTTTCTCTAATGAGTTCTTTGGCTTCAAGCTGTTTAGCAATTTTCAAACCTTGTTCAAGGTATGAAAGTGCAGGCTCATAAGATTGTAGCAACATATAAAGTTGCCCCAGATT
>JAUCGK010000016.1 GCA_030378085.1 Candidatus Parabeggiatoa sp. HSG14 | reverse complement strand
CGGGTGGAACCAAACATCATTTGACACTTTGCTTTTTCTATTTTGGGACTTCCCCCTGTGTACGGGGGGTTAGGGGGGTGTCCTCAATTTTGCACTCCAGTTTGAAAGCTATCTGCGTAACATCAGTGAATAAAAAAAGGGAATTACCTTTATTAAGATGGGTATATTGCATTCTTATTGACACAACGGCTATTAGTGAAGCCTTTGCTATTGAGAAAAATAAATCAAAGTGGTGGACTTCAAAAATATTGAAGCCATTGTGGATGGGCGTTTAGGTTGAGCAATATTGTAGATTATCAAAAACTATGGCAAAAAATTTGAAGAACTCTAAAATCACAAACAAACTATTAGGTTGGTTTTTGTTAGTTGCATTAGTTCCCTTGGCTATTGTGGGTTATATCTCTTATAGCAACTCTGCAACTGCAATAAAAAAAGAGGTAATCAATAATTTGGTTACTATCGCAGAGAATAAGGCTGATCACATTAATGCCTATTTTAAGGAAAGAAAAAATGACATTGCTGTTCTCATCCAAGATTCTCATATTTTTAATGCGTTTGAAAAATTTAGTACAGCTTTTGAAGTAGGTATTGATTCCTCTGAATATAGGAATTTTGATCAAATATTAAGAGTTGAATTAGCCGCTTATAAAGAGGTTTATGGGTATTATGATATTTTTCTCATTTCTCCTGAAGGAGATATTGTCTTTACTATACTCCATGAACCCGATTTTGGGACAAATCTATTAACAGGACCTTATAAAAAAACAGAACTTGCAAAAGTATTTCGTAGATCATACACACAGCTACAAACACAGATATCTGATTTTAAAATTTATAAACCTTCTAATGATAAACCAGCTGCTTTTATCGCGGCTCCAGTGGTTAAAAAAGGAAAATTACTTGGGGTATTTGTTGCACAATTGGATATCAACCAAATCAATGAATTAGCTCAAGATTTTACGGGTTTAGGAAAAACGGGAGAAACCGTTATTGCCTCACTCACTGAAGGTTGTGTACTGTTTTTAACACCTCTTAGACATGATCCTAATGCGGCTTTAAAAAGAAGAGTTATTTTAGGCACTGATACAGCATTGCCTATACAAAAAGCAGTTAATGGACAAAGAGGAGTGGGTTTCTATCATGACTATTTAAACCAAGAAGTTCTCGCTGTTTGGAGATATTTACCGCAGTTAAGATGGGGAATGGTGGTAAAAATAAACACTGCCGAAGCTTTTGTACCTATTGTTGAATTGGCACATCTCTTTTTGATTATTGGACTTCTAACAGTGTTTGGTGTAGTCATTATCGCTTTATTTGTATCTAAAACAATTTCACAACCGATTGTTAAATTAACTGAAGCAACAGAATTAATGACAGCTGGTAATTTAAACGTAAAAGCAGAAATAGATACAAATGATGAGATTGGTCAACTTGCACAGTCTTTCAACAATATGATCACTGAACGCAAACAGACAGAAATTGCTTTATGTGAAAAAGAGGAATTTTTGCGTTTAGTGTTAGACAATATCCCCCAATATATCTTTTGGAAAAATATTAATTCTATCTATTTAGGTTGTAATCAACGTTTTGCAGACATGATGCAACTGAAAAATACCAGTGATATAGTGGGTAAAATTGATGACGATTTTAATTGGACAAAGCAAGTAAAAGAAGATTTTTGTAAGGCTGATCATCGTGTTATAAAGTCTAATACGCCTGAATACCATATTGTCGAGCAGGTTTTTCAAATTGGTAATAAACCACGTTGGCTAGAAACCAATAAAGTGCCATTACATGATATCACGGGTAAAGTAATAGGTGTTTTATGTACTGCAGCGGATATTACAGAACGCAAACAGGCAGAATTAAAATTACAACAAGCCAAAGAAACCGCAGAACAGGCTAAAAGTGAAGCGGAAATTGCTAATAAAGCTAAAAGTACCTTTCTTGCCAATATGAGTCACGAATTGCGTACTCCCCTCAATGGCATTTTGGGTTATACCCAAATTTTAAAGCGTGATAAAACTTTGAATGCTCAACATCAAGAAGCTATTGCTGTCATTCACCGTAGCGGCGAATATCTGTTAACTTTGATTAACGATATTTTAGATATTGCTAAAATTGAGGCAAATCGCATAGAACTTTATCCCACCGAATTTCACTTTGACGATTTTTTGCAAAGCATTGTCGAAATTTTTCAAATGCGTGTTAAACAAAAAGGAATTTCCTTCATTTATGAAAAATTATCGCATTTGCCTAAAGGGGTTTATGCTGATGAAAAAAGATTACGCCAAATTCTTATTAATTTACTCAGTAATGCTATCAAATTTACTAAAGTGGGTGGTATTAGCCTAAAAGTGGGTTATCACAACAGAAAAATCCGTTTTCAAGTAGAAGATACAGGTGTTGGTATTGCGCCTAAAGAATTGGACAAAATCTTCCACCCATTTCAACGAGTGGGGGATCAAAGTTTGCAAATTGAAGGCACTGGTTTGGGATTATCCATCACGAAAAAGCTGGTTGAAATGATGGGAGGAGAATTGCACGTTGAAAGCACATTGGGGAAAGGGAGTATTTTTTGGATAATGTTAGATTTGCCAGAAATGTTAGATTTTGTAGAATCAAAAAAGGTAGATAAATCAAATATCGTGGGTTTTCAAGGTCAATTACGCAAAATTTTAATCATTGATGACAAAGAAGCTAATCGCGCAATATTGGTTGATTTATTAACTCCCTTAGGTTTTGAAGTCATAGAAGCAATTGATGGTCAAGATGGTTTAAGCAAAGCCCGTAAATATATGCCAGATTTGATTGTAATGGATTTAATCATGCCCATTATGGATGGTTTTGAAGCGACTCGCCACATCAGACAATCCCCTGAGCTGAAAGATATTATTATCATTATGGCATCAGCCAGCGTTTTTGAATGTCATAAACAACAAAGTACAGAAGCAGGTTGTAATGATTTTATTGCTAAACCTATTCATGTTGAAGAATTATTAAAACTCTTAGAAAAATATTTAGAGTTAGTATGGATTTACGAAGAAAATTCAACAAATACAATAGACAAAGATATCATTGATGAACAGGAAGATACACCACCCGTGAAACTTTCTAAAGAGCAATCTGCTACTTTATTTAAGTTAGTCATGCTTGGCGATGTTGTAGGCATTATTGAATTGATGGATGAATGGGAACAATCAAACAAAACACTTAGTTCTTTTGCCAATAAAGTACGGGAATTAGCTGAAACCTTTGAAATAGAAAAACTCCATGAACTCGTTGAACAAGACATGGATACTCATTAAAATGCAAAAAATGCAAAAAATCCCTGTTAAAATAGCTGATGATTTGGAAATTTATCTTACCCCTGGTAATCATAACAAACTTATCAAAGACATCATTACTGAATTTGCGCCACGATACGCGCCAGGTAGTCAGTTGATTTATGTAGGTGATACGGGAGATAAATGGTGTTATTTTAATGAAAAAATATTGAAAAATTTAGGCACAGAAATTAATCACCATGGCAAAATGCCAGATGTCATTTTATATGACTCAATAAAAAAATGGCTTCTCCTTATTGAAGCTGTGACAAGTCATGGTCCTATAGATGGGAAACGCCACGATGAACTCACCCAATTATTTGGAAACTGCAACGCGGGATTAGTTTATGTCACTACATTTCCCTATTTCCCTCTCGCAAAGAAATGAGTAAATATCTTGCTGATATTTCATGGGAAACAGAAGTATGGGTGGCAGATGCACCGAGTCACCTCATTCATTTTGATGGTAAACGTTTTCTTGGGCCTTACGAAAATTGAATTTCTTGCATGGTTCAGGAGTCCAAAGCTTTAGCTTTGGTAAAACTACCCAAAGCTTCGCTTTGGACTCCGCCGAGATTTTTTTAAGGCGTTCCGAAAAATCAAAGTTATCATACCTGCCAGGTTTTTAAAACCTGGCAGGTATTGATGCCAAAATATTTACTAAAGAAGTATGTTAGCAAATTACAAAGAATTATTTTAAAAAAGGAGCTAAAAAATGAAATTAAACATTCGTACTAAACTATTACTGGCTTTTGCCTTGATTTTAGTTTTAGGCAGTGCCGTCAATATTTACAGCCTCATCCAGATGAATGTCCTGGCGGGCTTAACCACAAAGATTTATAACCACCCGTTACAAGTCACTAGGGCGGTACTCACAGCGAATGCTGAAATTATCAAGATGCACCGTAGTATGAAGGATGTCGCACTTGCAAGCGATGTGGCAGAAATAGAAGCAGCGCATACCCTGGTCAAAAAGTATGAACAAGAAGTCTATAAACAATTTGAGATTGTTCAAAAGTGGATTCTTGGTGAACAAGGTGCCGCATTAATTGCTGAGACTATCCAAGCTTTTCAAAATTGGTCACCGTTTCGTGAAGAGATGATTAGTCTGATGAAAACTGGGCAAAGGGAAAAAGCTTCTGCGATGACTCAGGAAAAAGGTGCTCAACATGTCGATTTGCTCAATCGCAAAATGGATATTTTAATAAATTATGCGGCTAAAAAAGCCAATGGCATATATGAAAATGCCCAAGCGACTCGTTCAAAAGTCATTGCGATCACCTTGTTTTCTCTAATAGTCGTCATAATTTTAAGTGGTTTGCTTGGTTTACTTATTTCAAGCGGGATTGTTAAGTCAGTACAGATTATTAATGCCATTGCCAATCAGATGGTTACTGGTAAAATAGCCACTGTAACCAGCAGAAATGAAGTAGATAAACTCATTACTTTCGGTAATGAAATGGGAGATATCGGACGTGCATTTTATGGAGTTGCTTATTTCTTTAAAACCATGATTGAAGACATTATTCAAGTCTCCCAAGAGTTAGCTAAAGGTAACTTACATGCCATGCCCAAGGCAACTTACCAAGGTGATTTTTCCAAAATCAAAGAAGCTTTAGAAACAGCCTTGTCCAATCAGTGTCAAGTCGTTGAAGATATCATCCAAGTTTCCCAAGGATTAGCAGAAAGTGAACAGCGTGTCATGGCACAGGCAGAATATAAGGGAGATTTTCTTCCCATTAAGAATACCTTGGAAACAGCTTCTGCCAAGCTAGCAAAAATAACCGCCCAAAATAAGACGCAAAATTGGCTAAAAACTGGACAAACCCAGTTAAATGACCAAATGAGTGGTGAGCAGGACATGACTGATTTAGCAAAAAACGTCATCACTTTTCTTGCTACTTATTTAGAAATGCCAGTAGGAATGTTTTATTTATTTGAAGAAGCCCAAATTGAAGAAGTCCAAAATAATAAAAAGGCTTGCTTAAAATTGATCGCAAGTTATGCTTATATCCACCGTAAAGGCGTATCCAACGAATTTTTTATGGGGGACGGATTGATTGGACAAGCTGCTTTAGAAAAAAAAGCCATTCACATCACCAAAGTCCCTAACGATTATTACGTTCATATTCAATCGGGTTTGGGTAAATCATTACCCCGTAATGTCATTGTACAACCGTTTTTGTATGAAGATACACTCAAAGGTATTATTGAATTAGCTTCTTTTAAGACTATCACAGAAATCCAACTGGAATTTCTCAATCAGATAATGCCAAACATTGGTATAGCAGTAAACACAGCAGAATCACGTTCTCGTATGCAGGTTTTGTTACAACAAAGCCAAACTCAGACCGAAGAATTACAAACGCAATCTGAAGAATTACAAACTCAGCAAGAAGAATTGAGTCAGACTAATGAGGAGCTTGAAGCACGGACTAAAGACTTAGAACGACAAAAAGGAGATGTCCGCAAAAAGAATCTAGCCTTGGAAAAAAACCAAGATGAGATGAAAAAGGCTAAAGTGGCTATTGAGAATAAAGCCCAAGAATTAGAATTAGCGAGTAAATACAAATCTGAATTTCTTGCCAATATGTCCCATGAGCTACGTACTCCCTTAAATAGTTTGCTGATTCTCGCACAATTATTGTCTAACAACAAAGAGGGGAATTTGACGAGCAAACAAATAGAATATGTCCAAACAATTCATAGTGCCGGCTCAGATTTGTTGACACTTATCAACGAAATTTTGGATTTATCTAAAGTGGAAGCGGGCAAAATTGAAGTAAATACTGAAGAGGTTTCACTCACTGACTTGGTGGAAAAGATTGAACAGAAATTCCACCATGTTGCAGAAGACAAAGGACTGGCTTTTCATGTCACCATTGCTGATGATTTACCATCCGTCATCAGTACGGATGGACAGCGTGTCAAACAAATTATCAACAATATGTTATCCAATGCCTTTAAATTTACTGCCGAAGGAGAAATCAATCTGGATATACGACATTCTTCTGATGATCCCCTTCTTTCGCAAACTTTTGATGACACCCTACAAAAAGAGACAGGAGATAATTTCCTTGCAATCAGTGTAATGGATACGGGTGTTGGTATTCCCAAAGCAAAACAACTTGTTATTTTTGAAGCATTTCAACAAGTCGATGGCACCACCAGTCGACGTTATGGTGGTACAGGACTGGGTTTATCTATCTCTCGCCAATTAGCTCGACTACTTGGTGGCGATATTAAATTGGACAGCGAAGAAGGTAAAGGCAG
This sequence comes from Candidatus Parabeggiatoa sp. HSG14, assembly GCA_030378085.1. Taxonomy (GTDB): domain Bacteria; phylum Pseudomonadota; class Gammaproteobacteria; order Beggiatoales; family Beggiatoaceae; genus Parabeggiatoa. Next base: position 27,210 of record JAUCGK010000016.1, on the reverse strand, counting down.
TACTTTCACACTCTATTTACCTGAAAAATTCTCCGTATCTGCTAAAATGCTGAAACCTTCAGAAATAAATCCTTTAGCAGCGGCTAAGCCAATGTTATCTACTAAAACATCAACTCTTCAGTCACCAAAAGTTGAATCATTAAGCCATACTAAAATCAAATCGTTAGACGGAATAGAAGTTGCAGATGACAGAAATAGTTTAACACCTGAAGACAAATCTCTGTTAATCATTGAAGATGATTCTAAGTTTTCCAAGCTTCTTATGAAACTGGCACAGGAAAAAGAATTTAAGTGTCTTATTGCTGATGATGGTAAAACCGGATTACAACTTGCTGAAGAATATCTTCCCAATGCCATTATTCTCGATATCGGTTTACCTCAGTTAGATGGTTGGACAGTCATGGAAAGGCTAAAAGATAATCCCGACACGCGGCATATCCCAGTACATTTTATGTCTGCTTTTGATCAAGGCATGGAAGCAAAAAAAATGGGAGCAATCGGTCATTTGCTCAAACCCATTAGTGTGGATGAACTTGGGGAAGCCTTTAAAAAGATAGAAGGATTTATCAATAAAACCCATAAAAATTTATTGGTTATCGCCGAAAATGAACAACGTCAGCAAGAAATTTTTGAAATCGTCAAGGATGGTGATTTCAAAACAACAACCGTTGCAACTATGACACGTGCCAGCCAAGAACTCCAAATAACGCATTTTGACTGCATTATTCTTGATATAGATATTGAACAACAATCAGGCATCAAAATGCTTGAACAACAGGAAGATAATTTATCTCAAATTCCGATCATTATCTATGCAGAACGTGAATTGACAGAGGAAGAAGAGACGATATTACAGTGTTGCAACGATAATGTCATCGTCAAAGCGGTAAAATCACCTGAGCGTTTATTAGATGAAGCCACTTTGTTTCTCCATCAAATAAAAACCCGCTTGCCCGATGACAAGCAACAAATGTTACAAATGATACATGACAAGGAGGCTATTCTCACTCATAAAAAAGTACTGATTGTTGATGATGATATACGCAATACTTTTGCTCTAGCAACAGTATTAGAGGAAAAAGAGATGCTAATAGTCGTTGCTGAAACAGGTAAGGAAGCTCTAGAAAAGCTAGAAGAACATGAGGATATCACCATTGTTTTAATGGATATTATGATGCCTGAAATGGACGGTTATGAAACTATGCAAGAAATTAGAAAAAAACCACGTTTTCATAAATTGCCCATTATTGCTCTCACTGCAAAAGCCATGAAAGGCGACAAAGTGAAGTGCATTGAAGCCGGAGCCAGTGACTATTTAGCTAAACCTGTCGATACTGAGAAGTTAATCTCATTAATGCGGGTGTGGTTGTATAGATAAATGGATAATTTCTCATTCCCAACTGAAAATTTTCCTTAATACTATAGGGCTATTTCAAAAGATTATCATCTTGTATATATTTTAAACGTTCAAGATTTCGGATTATTGGGCAATCATAAAGAAACTATTTATTGTAGAGGTAATCCCTCGTGGTTGCTCTTTATCAAAAATCCAATGAGGATTAAATAAAATCCGAATCTTAAACCTGACAGGTTTTAAAAACCTGTCAGGTTTGAGCCTCAAAGTTGGAAGTTATTGAATCCTCATTCCTAAGGGAGGAAGAAAGTCGATCTTAGCTTAATGGTATTGAACCTTTGGTTGGAAATGCCTTTTGCGATTTCTACACTTTAAAATGTAACAAATCAAGATAGAGATTAATCAAGCCAGTAACGCGCATTTAAAAACATTTGCATCCAAGGGCCATTTTCATTGTGCCAGTCATCGGGCAACCACGAATACTGGCTGCTTAAAAAAATCCTTTCAGGATGTGGCATCATAATAGTGAAACGACCATCTAGCGTTGTCAATCCGGTTACGCCTAAGGGAGAACCGTTGGGATTAGCTGGATAAGATTCTGAGACTTGTCCATAATTATCGACATAACGCAATGTGACTAAATTGTTTTCAACAATCTGTTGCATGGATTGTGTTTCATTCAATTGCGCTCTTCCCTCGCCATGTGAAACGACAATGGGTAAACGTGATCCACTCATCCCTCGCAAAAATATTGACGGTGAATCCGTGATTTCTACCATCACTAATCGGGCTTCAAACTGTTCCGATTGATTACGGACAAAATTAGGCCAATGTGAAGCTCCTGGGATTAAGTCGCGCAATTGCGCCATCATTTGACATCCATTACAGACACCGAGTGCGAAAGTATCAGGGCGGTGAAAAAATGCAGAAAATTCGTCATAAGCGCGAGTATTAAAAAGAATGGATTTTGCCCACCCACTCCCTGCTCCTAACACGTCACCATAAGAAAATCCACCACAAACCGCCAAACCTTGAAAATTTCTTAAGCTAATACGCCCGTTTAAAATGTCGCTAGTATGGACATCGACACAAATAAAGCCTGCCCTATCAAAAGCGGCTGCCATTTCTAATTGTCCATTTACACCCTGTTCACGGAGAATAGCAATTTTAGGACGTGAAATCCCCTTTATTTTCAAAGATAAACTAGGAAGATTCTCAAGTTCAAAAGTGCAATATACCGATAATCCCTGATTTTCTGTATCCAATAATGCATCATATTCTTGCTGAGCGCAAACAGGATTATCACGCAGTTTTTGCATCTGATAACTGGTTTCGCTCCATGCTTGTTGTAAGGTATTACGCAGTAAACTTAAAACAAGCGTGTCATTTTGATAAAAATTGAGCATATCATTTTTATTGGGAGTCCCTAATATATAGATATATTCACCAAAATCTGTATTTTCAAAAAACCAAGTTTGTATATCAGCAACATCAGATTTTTTAACTTGGATAACAGCCCCCAACTCCTCATTAAATAAACTAGAAAGTACATGTCCAAAGTTGAAGCCTTGAACTCCAGAACTCGGAGTTTTTGGAGTCCGAAGCTTTAGCTTTGGGCTTTTCAAAGCTTCTAAGCGAATATCTAAACCAACATGTCCAGCAAATGCCATTTCACAAAGCGTCGTAAATAATCCCCCATCGGAACGATCATGGTATGCCAGTATTTTTCCTTGCCGATTAAGCGTTTGGATGGCATTAAAAAAGTCTTTCAAATCCTTTGGGTTATCCACATCAGGAGAGTCATCGCCCAATTGATTATAAACCTGTCCTAATGTAGAGCCACCAAGCCGATTCTTACCACGCCCCAAATCTATCAGCAATAAAATCGTCTCTCCCCTTTTCAACTGTGGTGTAAGGCTGCGACGAATATCAGAGACTCGCGCAAAGGCAGAAATAATCAAAGATAATGGTGCAGTAACAGATTTATCATGCCATTGGGTATGCATGGAAAGCGAGTCTTTGCCGACAGGAATGTTGATACCGAGCGCAGGACAAAGTTCCATACCAACCGATTGAACCGTATCAAATAACGCGACATCTTCCCCAGGTTGTCCACAAGCAGCCATCCAATTGGCTGATAATACAATATCACTCAAATCATCTATTGCGGCGGCTGCAATGTTAGTCAATGCTTCACCAATCGCCATTCGCCCTGAAGCGGGCGCATTGAGTAAAGCTAACGGTGTGCGTTCACCGATTGCCATCGCTTCGCCGGCGGTACTCCCAAAACTGGTGGTAGTAACCGCACAATCAGCGACAGGCACTTGCCAAGGTCCCACCATTTGATCACGTACTGTCAAACCTCCAACCGTGCGATCACCAATAGTAATTAAAAAGTTTTTACTGGCAACAGTGGGTAAATGAAGAATTCTTAATGCAGCTTCCTCTAAGTTTGAAATTCCCCCTACCTCCTCTCGTTCCCATGCTCCGCGTGGGAATGCCGGCTGAGATGCTCCACATCGTGAAAAATCATGCACAACTTCCCGTTGCATCTTAGGGGGTTTTCCAAACAACACTGATGATGGCATATCAATCAAAATTGTTTCACCATCAGAAAAATGCAAATGTTGTTCTTTCGTTGTTTCTCCCACTACTGCAAAAGGGCAACGTTCCCGTTCACACAAGGCTTGAAATAACGACAAATTTTCTTTAGCAATACCAAGTACATAGCGTTCTTGTGCCTCATTACACCAGATTTCCATCGGTGACAAACTGGGATCGGCTAATGGAATAGCACTTAATTTAAATTGTCCACCACAATGACTATCATGCACTAATTCAGGTAAAGCGTTAGACAATCCACCCGCGCCGACATCATGGATTGAGAAAATCGGATTATCTGCCCCCATTCGCCAACAGGCATCTATGATTTCCTGGCATCGCCGCTGCATTTCTGGGTTGCCACGTTGTACTGATGCAAAATCTAAATCTTCGCTACTATGCCCTGCTACCATTGAAGAGGCTGCGCCACCCCCTAAGCCAATCAACATTGCAGGACCACCTAATACGATTAATAAGCTGTCTGGCGGTATTTTCTGCTTATCGACATGTTGCGGACGAATATTGCCAATGCCACCGGCTAACATAATCGGTTTGTGATAACCGCGCCGTTTTCCACCAACTTCCATTTCAAACGTCCGAAAGTAGCCACACAATGCAGGGCGACCAAATTCATTATTGAAGGCACTGGCTCCAATCGGTGCTTCTAGCATGATTTGTAAGGCAGTTGCCATTCGGAATGGCGTTTCGTAGGGAGTTTCCCAAGGTTGAGGAGCATCCGGTAAACGCAAATGGGAAACTGAAAAACCGGTTAAACCGGCTTTTGGCTTTGCGCCGCACCCTGTTGCGCCTTCATCTCGGATTTCACCGCCGGAACCTGTTGCTGCCCCGGGAAAAGGAGAAATCGCGGTGGGATGATTATGGGTTTCAACTTTCATCAAAATCGCGGTGTTTTCTTCAATGTAACTGTATTGATTATCAGTATTTAGCAAAAAACGGCGACTGTTAAAACCTTCGATAACCGCAGAATTATCGTGATAAGCGGAAAGCACTTTTCCCGGATGTTGTCCGTGAGTGTGACGTATCTTTTGAAACAAGGACATCGACTGCACTTGCCCATCAACAAGCCACTCTGCATTAAAAATCTTATGCCGACAATGTTCAGAGTTGGCTTGGGCAAACATCATTAATTCTACATCGGTGGGATTGCGTTGTAGTGTGGTAAAATTTTCTACGAGATAATCAATTTCATCTTCAGATAACGCCAAGCCTTGTTCTTGATTTGCTTGGATAAGTGTTCGTTTTCCTTGATTTAAAATATCAACGGTTTGCAATGGGCGTGGTGCTGCTTGACTAAATAAAATGTCAGCTTCTTCGACATTCAATAATACCGTCTCTGTCATGCGATCATGAATCGGGAGACTGAATTGGGTTATTTGCGATTCATCAAGGGGAGTATCGGTAATGAAACGCCAAAATACCCCTCGCTCTAATCGTTTCACTGCTGATAAACCACAAACCCTAGCAATATCAGTGGCTTTACTTGACCAGGGTGAAATAGTACCCGGACGAGGAATAACCAGTAACCCATTTTTTTGAGAAAGGGGAATTAATGCGGATTTGCTATCTGGTAATAGTGCTTGTAATTGAACTTCTTCAGTTTCTGACAGAGGATGTTTGAGGTCAACAAAATATAGATAGTACGCCTCAATTGCTATCAAAGAAGGTACATAACTTTTTACTGTTTCTAACAATTTTTCAAGACGAAAATTTGAAAATGCCGGACCACCAGCGTAATACATAAATACCTCGATGTTTATTCGTTGTGTCCAAAGCTGAAGCTTTGGATTTCCGTGAACCAATCAATTGCATGATTAAAAAAGCCCCAGGGCTGCATAGCTATGGGGCTTTTTACGGTTAGGAAATTTTTTCTTTTACCCAAGCTTTAAATTGTTTCAATCTGATTGAATGGCTTAATAGTAAAAGTCCTAACTGGGCAAAATATCAAACGATAATTCCTTGTCCATAACCGTGTTTACTCTGCGCTCTACATGCGGATTGAATGACTTCCAATTCTTTACTATTAATCCTAACAATGATAATGACTCCCAATTCTTTACTATTAATCCTAACAATGATTTTGAAGTCCAAGTTTTGGGCGTAACCCATTTCAGACACGACATTGAAGGAATAGATATTCATTTATAAACTGAAACATTTTATGTCCATTCCAGAGATAATACTGCAAAAGGTTTAGAACAAGGCTATATTTATCAAGTCAATAAAAACAAGGATACATTGATTTCCATTTGTAGCACTGGCTTAGACGAAGTGTCCGCAATACCCTTCCATACACAAAATCACATGTTATGCTTTGGGCAGATGACAAAGGGCTGTTTACAGTTGATATCGAAAAAATTGATAATGGAGTTTGCGTGAAAATTGAAATAGTCGCTTCTAGTGTTGAAGTTGAAAGCCTGACTTGGGATAATATGGAAAAAGTATTTTATGCCGCATTGGGCAAACTTTATATCAATTTGAAAATGGCACGGTAGCAGAAACATGTAAAGGCTTTTCATCACAAGTCGAAAGTCTTAAACATGTGAGCAGAGGGTAGCTTATTATTTGGCTTACATGTTGCTAATGATATTCGTATCATTATATATTGATATTGATAAGTTGTTCAGTTAAAGACGATACCTATAGAAACATTTTACACGGATATTGAAGGGATTCTTACGATGCTTTGTGCTAAGAGCTAACGAAGCTTCACTTTAAACGCCGTTATTACTTATTAAATTGTAGAGAATAAGATGGATATACCACGTAGAACATTCTTAAAAGGAGTCATCGCCACTAGCAGTATGATGACACTGAGTACAATCGTACCAATGACTGTTATGGCAGATTGGTCTAAAATAGCATTTGAAGCCACAACCACTGAAAAAGCGTTAATGGCTTTATTCGTAAAAAACACTGACAAGATTATTATTGAAACTTCCACAATTGCCGAATTAGGTGAAGGATATGATGCATTATTACCCATTGAGGTAACTGTAAACTTGCCTAAAGTTGAATCTATAGCGATTATTGTAGAAAAAAATCAGACACCTTTAGTGGCTCTGTTTAACCTCAACGCAAACACCGAGGCTTGGGTAAGAACTCGTATTAAAATCGCCGAAACCTCTGATGTCATTGTGGTAGTAAAAGCTGATGGTAAATTATATACCACTTGTCAAAATGTTGAAGTAATTACAGGAGAGTGTGGTTGTGGTGGTTAATATTGAAGAAAAATGCTTGAAGGAAAAATTATTGAAATGATGAATTGATATGAAGAAATGAGTAAAAGTTTTTTAGGACAAATTTTTGAAAAAAAACAATTAGTACAAATACTTAACATAATTTGATGTGATTCGACAACTTAAACTAAAAGTAGCCGATGTTTTTAATTTATATTTGATATTTTTTTCTGCCTTTGAGCTTTTTGGGTATAAATTGGGGATTTAGTGTTAAAATAAGGAAAACTCAAAAATCCCCATCAATCAATATACCCTTACATTAATCTTCACCAGCTTCTTTTTGTACCGGACGATCTACTAATTCTACAATAGCCATAGGTGCTTTATCTCCCACCCTAAAACCACACTTAAGAACGCGTAAATATCCACCAGGACGATCCTTATAACGAGGACCAAGTTCATTAAACAACTTAGTGACAATTTTCCGATCACGTAAGCGAGCAAATGCCAAACGACGATTAGCAACACTGTCTTTTTTAGCTAAAGTAATCAAGGGTTCAACAACACGACGTAATTCCTTTGCCTTAGGCAAAGTTGTTTTGATAAGTTCATGGCGCATTATAGAAACAGCCATATTTTTAAACATAGCTTTTCTATGACTACTGGTTCGATTAAAATGTTTACCTGCTAGTCGATGCCGCATAAATTTATATCCTTTTTTTCAATTAATATTTACCATTCTAAGATAACCATAAACTAACAATTATCACTTTCAGACATGTTTGGTAAAGTATTTTATGGTTCGCTTAACAAAAATATTTGTATTTTTTAAATCAAATTGTTTTTAAAATAAGCGAACCATAATGAGCGTAAATCAATTTTTCTCACTTAACTCTACTTCAGAAAGTCCCACAGGCGGCCAATTTTCTAAGCGCATTCCCAAAGATAATCCCCGCAAAGCTAATACTTCCTTAATTTCTGTCAGAGACTTCTTACCAAGGTTGGGTGTTTTCAATAATTCAGTCTCGGATTTTTGAATTAAGTCACCAATATAATAGATATTTTCCGCTTTAAGACAATTCGCAGAACGAACCGTTAATTCCAACTCATCTACTGGACGCAACAAGACTGGGTCAATTTCTTTCTTTTCAGATCGAACTTCTGTTTCAACATTACCTTCCAAATTCACAATAACAGAAAGTTGGTCCCGCAATATAGAGGCCGCGGTTCTGATGGCTGATTCTGGTTCAATTGTACCATTGGTCTCCAACTCAATAATAAGTTTGTCAAGATTAGTGCGTTGTTCAACCCGTGCGCTTTCAACCCGATAAGCAACTCTTGATATAGGACTAAAAGAAGCATCTAATTTTAACGTACCAATCGGCGTTTCATTATCCTCTTCTTGAGTAGGCTGACTCGCAGGTTGATAGCCGCGTCCCTTAGCTACCTTCAACGTCAAATTAAGCTCACCTGATTTAGTCAAATGTGCAATGACGTGATCTGGATTAACTATTTCAATATCATGTTCAAGCGTAATATCGGCTGCCTGAACAGGCCCAGGTCCCTTTTTAATCAATTCCAAACTTATATCTGTGCGTCCATGCATACGAATAGCTAAACCTTTTAGGTTCAATAGGATGTCGGTAACATCTTCTTGTACACCCTCAATTGTGGTATATTCGTGAAGTACGCTATTAATCATCACCTCGACCACTGCTGCCCCTGGTAAAGAAGACAACAATACTCTTCTCAGGGCATTACCAAGCGTGTATCCAAAACCCCGATCAAGTGGTTCTAGTGTTATTTTAGCTGTCGTATTATTGATATGTTGAACATCAACTATACGCGGCTTTAGTAATTCCATCACATTGGATTGCATATATTAGTGAACTGCTATCAGTAAACAATTATCAGAACATAGCTCAATACCTTCGCCAATTATCCTACTGAATAAGTAGGTTATTAATATGATATTACTTTAATTTCAATTAGTTAGCATATTTTTAACCCAAATGAGGCTTATTTTAAATCTCTTTGATTTTTAAGCATTTTTATAATAGTTGAGTTTAATACTCAAGCTTTTGGCGAAGGTATTGATAGCTATCAGTATATAATTTACAGTTAAAAACCAACTACTTAATAACTGAACTGAATTTATTTTGAATACAATTCAACGACAAGTTGCTCATTAATATCACTAGGTAACTCCATACGCTCAGGAGCAGTTTTAAACACGCCTTGCATTTTATCAACATCCACATCAACCCATTCTGGAAAACCGTATTCCACCGCACTGTTTAATGCAGCTCTGATACGCAATTGTTCACGACTTTTATCACGAATACTAATGATATCTCTCGTTTTTATTTGGATTGATGGAATATTAACCACTTTACTATTAACTAAAATTGCTTTGTGACTCACCAATTGTCTGGCTTCAGCGCGTGTTACTGCAAATCCCATACGATATACTATATTATCTAAGCGACATTCAAGTAATTTTAGTAAATTTTCACCGGTCGATCCTTTTAAACGGTTCGCCTTTAGGTAGTAACTGTGAAATTGCCGTTCTAAAACACCATAAAGTCTGCGTAACTTTTGCTTTTCACGCAATTGCAAGGCATAATCAGATACACGCTGACGTTTGTCGCCGTGTTCCCCTGGCAGTTTTTCATGTTTGCATTTTGATTCAAACCCTCGCGCACGACTTTTCAAAAATAGATCAATTCCTTCGCGACGGCTTAATTTACATTTTGGCCCCAGATATCTTGCCATGTTTAATTTCTCTTAAATTTATTTATTTCTGTTATCAATTCATAAGGCATCTTAGCAAAAATTTCCCGTATATCATCATCATAGCGCGAGCGGTGAAAAAAATGTTGTGGAGGAAATAATAAATCCAAATTGGATAACTGTGCCATAACAATTATAGAATTTAGACTCGACGCCTCTTAGGTGGACGGCATCCATTATGCGGAATTGGCGTGACATCTGTAATACTAGTAATTTTAAAACCGTTAGCATTGAGTGACCGCACAGCAGATTCACGCCCTGGTCCCGGTCCTTTAATTTGTACTTCTAGATTTTTAATCCCAAATTCTTTTACTACATTACCAACTCTTTCAGCTGCTATTTGAGCTGCAAAGGGAGTACTTTTACGTGAACCCCGAAAACCACTTCCACCAGCTGTTGCCCATCCCAAAGCATTGCCTTGACGGTCGGTAATAGTAATAATTGTGTTATTAAAAGAAGCATGCACATGGGCAATGCCATCTGTGACATTTTTTTTTACTTTTTTACGTTGGCGTGGTGTTGTTTTTGCCATAACTTATATTAGTTGCTCATACTAGATTACAAAAAAAAACAAAAAGTTATTTTTTCTTTATTGGTCTACGTGGTCCCTTACGGGTATGAGCATTGGTACGAGTACGCTGACCACGCACAGGTAATCCCCGACGATGTCGCATTCCACGGTAACACCCTAAATCCATTAAACGTTTTACATTCATTGCGACTTCACGACGCAAATCCCCTTCCACGTTACACTTAGCTACCTCAGTACGCAAGCTTTCTAACTCAGAATCATTCAAATTCTTGACCTTTATATTAGAAGCAATACCTGCTCTATCACAAATATGTTGTGCTAAGGTAGGACCAATCCCGTAAATAGATCTTAATGCAATAACTGTATGTTTGTGTACTGGGATATTAATGCCAGCAATACGGGCCATAAACTATTCCCTTTTTCTGTTAGTCAGTTAAATACCTGAAAAAAATATTTGCCAACGATTTTCCTCCCTTTTTGGAATACTCTATGCACAAAGAGTTTTTAAGATTTAAATTAGAGAAATAATAATTACTATATTCCTTAATCTTAATTTTTTTCTTAATTTTATATGCATAGAATAGTTTTTTGGGAAGGTTAGAGAGGAATATTATTTCCAAGATGAGAGATGATTATGCCAAGAACATAGTAATTGTAATAATCAGTGATTTTAAATCGGAGTTTATTATCCTTGTCGTTGCTTATGTCGCTTATCCGTGCAAATCACTCGAACTATTCTCTTACGACGAATAATTTTACAATTTCGACAAATTTTTTTCACAGAAGCTCTTACTTTCATTTCAACAATCCATTATCAGTTATCAATTACTCTTCATAGTGAAGGTGAGAAAACCAATATCTTATAATTTATATTTATGAAGCAATCATCCCTATCTCTTCCTGACTTATTAGCAAAACCCTCACTCACTGGAATAACTGATTTAGCGTAATAAGGGGTTTCGTCCGTGTCCTTTCAAATTAGCTTTTTTCATCAATCCCTCATATTGGTGGGACATCAGGTGAGCTTGTACTTGAGACATAAAATCCATAGTGACAACCACAATAATCAATAGAGAAGTGCCTCCAAAATAAAAAGGTACATTCCATCTAAGAATTAAAAATTCTGGTAATAAACAAACGGATGCCATATAAATCGCACTTGCCAAGGTTAAACGTGACATTACTAGATCAATATATTCTGCGGTTTGCTTACCAGGTCTTACCCCCGGAATAAAAGCACCTGACTTTTTTAGATTATCAGCGATTTCTTTCGGATTAAAAATTAATGCTGTATAAAAAAAACAAAAAAAGATAATTGCCACAGCATAAAACATCACGTACAAAGGTTGCCCTGGTGACAAAGTTTGAGATAAGTCTTTCAACCATGTCATGCCCTCAGCACTACCAAACCAACCCCCCAAGGTAGCTGGAAATAAAATAATACTAGAAGCAAAAATGGGTGGAATAACACCAGCCATATTTAGTTTTAAAGGTAAATGACTGCTTTGTCCAGCATACATCTTATTGCCAACTTGACGTTTGGCATAATTAACTGTTATACGGCGTTGTCCACGTTCAACAAACACCACAAAAGCCGTCACCAACAACACAATAGAAAACAATAATAACACAGTGAGAACATGTAATTGCCCTGTACGCGCTAACTCCAAGGTACCACCCATTGCGGAAGGTAAACCAGCAACAATGCCTGCAAAAATGATGATTGAAATACCATTACCAATGCCACGCTCAGTGACTTGTTCACCTAACCACATTAAAAACATTGCCCCTGTTACCAACGTCATGATAGCAGTAATCCGAAACCCCAAACCAGGGTCAATGACCACATTTTGACTTTCTAAAGCAATGGCCACTCCAGTTGCTTGAAAGGTTGCCAACCCTAACGTACCATAACGGGTATATTGAGTAATTTTTCGCCGTCCAGTTTCCCCTTCTTTTTTCAATTGTTCTAACGTTGGTGAAACTGCTGTTAATAACTGCATAATAATAGCCGCAGAAATATAAGGCATAATCCCTATAGCAAATACGGAAAAACGTTCTAAGGCTCCTCCTGAAAACATGTTAAACATGTCTAAAATAGTGCCACGTTGCTCCTCAAACATTGCTGCCAATGCAACTGGGTCAATACCTGGTACAGGGATAAAAGTACCGATGCGAAAGACAATAATCGCACCCAACACAAATAATAACCGCTGTTTAAGTTCAGTGAGCCGACCTAACTTGCCCAACTCTATACCCGCTGCTGTCTGAATAGCCACTTATTCCTCTTTCTATTCAATTGATCCACCTGCTGCTTCGATAGCTGTTCGTGCTCCTCTTGTTACGGCAAGTCCACGAATTTTAACAGCTTTCGTCAGTTTACCAGATACCATAATTTTGGCACGTTTTACTTTTTGCGGGATAATCTTGGCTGCTTTTAAGCTGGATAAATCCACTATTTCTTGTCCTACATGCTCAAGTTCATGCAAACGAACTTCTGCAGTCAATTTTGCTTTTAATGAAACAAAGCCCACTTTTGGTAAACGTCTCTGCAAGGGCATTTGCCCACCTTCAAAACCTACCTTATGAAAACCTCCAGATCGCGAACGTTGGCCTTTGTGTCCCCGCCCGCAGGTTTTACCTAACCCAGAACCTATGCCACGTCCAACCCGTTTAGCTGTTTTTTTTGCATTTGTAGCAGGTTTTAACGTATTTAAATACATGATTTTTTTAAAGTTCTTCCACTTTTAAAAGATAAGCAACCCGATTAATCATTCCACGTATAGCCTGTGTATCCTCAATTACAACGGTATGATGCCGATGCCGTAAACCCAATCCAATAACACAAGCTTTATGTTTAGGTTTACGTCCGTGGATACTTCCCATTTGTGTGATTTTAAGCTTTTTTTCATTATTATTCACCTAAAATCTCCTCAACTGTTTTACCACGCTTGGCTGCTATTGATTCCGGACTAGCCATTGCTATCAAACCCTTGAACATAGCACGTACCACATTTTTGGGATTGGAAGAACCAATGGATTTAGCCAACACGTCACGAACTCCTAACACATTAAATACTGCACGCATAGCACCCCCTGCAATAATCCCTGTTCCTTCTGAAGCAGGTTGCATATGAACCTTTGCAGCACCATGTGTTGCTACAATGGGATATTGTAAGGTTGAGCCTTTCAAAGAAATCTTATACATATTTTTACGTGCATTCTCCATGGCTTTTTGAATTGCCACAGGCACTTCACGGGCTTTACCATAACCAAATCCCGCTTGTCCTTTACCGTCACCCACCACTGTCAGTGCCGTAAAACTAAAAATACGTCCCCCTTTAACTACTTTAGCAACCCTGTTGACAGCGACCAATTTTTCCAAAAGGTCATCATTTTTGGTGCGTTGAATATCGTAATTTGCCATAACCGTTCAATTATTCAGGTATCACTTAATTAGCTAGAAATTTAGACCATTTTCACGGGCACCTGTTGCCAAGGCTTTAATACGGCCATGATACTTAAAACCAGACCGATCAAAAGCTACTTTAGTAATACCTATTGTCTTAGCACGTTCCGCAATTGTCTTACCCACTACCACCGCTGCTTTTACATTTCCTCCATAACTCATCATTTGTTTAAATTCTTTTTCTAAACTAGAAGCACTCGCAAGAACTTGAGAACCATTTGGTGTGATAAGTTGAGCATAAATATGTTGAGGCGTTTTATTTATACACAACCGTACTGCACCTACTCTTTTAATCCTTGCCCGAACACGCCGTGCTCTCCGCAAACGGGCTAATTTTTTATCCATACATCTTCTCCTCCATTCCCAATCATCAAATTATTTTTTCTTAGCCTCTTTTATCACAATCACCTCATCAACATATCTTATACCTTTACCTTTATAAGGTTCTGGGGGACGAAAAGCACGAATATTAGCCGCAATTTGCCCTACTTGTTGTTTATTTATACCTTTGACAATGATTTCAGTTTGACTTGGTGTATTGATGGTAATATTTTCAGGAATATTAAAATTCACTGGACGAGAAAATCCTACAGTAAGGTTAAGTATTTTACCTTGAATTTGAACACGATAACCTATTCCCACTAACAAAAGTTTCTTCTCAAAACCTTGAGTAACGCCTAGCACCATATTATTGACTAAAGATCGTGTTGTACCAGCTAAAGCTTTTGCTGTTTGAGAAGAAGTTCGTGGTGCAAATGTCAAAACATCATCTGTTAAATTAACTTCAACATTTTTATGAATGATATGTTCTAAGTTGCCTTTATTACCACTAACCTTAAGTATTTGACCATTCAAGCAAATTTTAAAGTTTTTTTGAATAGGAATGGGGTTTTTAGCAATTCTAGACATTTCTAATAATATCTCACAATTGGGTTAGTTATGAAGTAAAATTTCAAGACACAAAACACAGCCATTCACCACCGTGTCCTGTGCTATATGCTTTGCGACCAGTCATTAAGCCTTTGGAAGTAGACATAATTGCAATACCCAATCCTCCTAACACTTTGGGTAAATCATCCCTTGTTTTATAAACACGTAAACCGGGGCGACTGACTCGCTTAATTTCAGAAATAATAGGTTTCCCATTATAATATTTGAGAATGATTGTCAATATGGGTTTAATACCTTCAGAGACACTATAACTTGTAATATACCCCTCTTTCTGTAAAATTTTAGCAATAGCTGCTTTTATTTTTGAAGCGGGAATTTCTATTTGCTTTTTTTTAACTGCTTGACTGTTACGAATGCGTGTCAACAAATCAGCAATAGGATCTGACATACTCATCAATTTATCCTCATCAGATTTTATAAAGTTTACAGTTTTAAAGTAATAACTCGCTTTACCAACTTGACTTAACTAAACCTGGTACAAATCCTTGCATTGCCGCTTCACGCAATTTATTCCTAGCTAAACCAAATTTCCTATAATAACCATGTGGGCGACCAGTTATTCGGCAGCGGTTACGTATCCTGCAAGGGCTAGCATTTCGTGGTAAAGATTGTAATTTACATCTTGCTACTTCGCGTTCATCTTCACTTACATTAACATCCGATGATGTTTTTTTCAAAGTTGCTCGTTGGACCGCATATTTTTTGACCATTCGTATACGCTTTGCTTCTCGATTGATCATGGAAAGTTTTGCCATATTTATTTAGTTACCAGCTATTCTTCAAAAATTTTAGTTGAAAAAATGGATATTTTATAAGGAATTAATTTTTTTGTTCCTTACGTGCTTTTTTTGCTAACCTACCAAATTATCTTATAAAATCACTTACTACAACTATCTAAGTGGAAAATTAAATGCCTTCAATAAAGCACAACCTTCTTCATTTGTCTTTGCTGTGGTAGTAATAGTAATATCCATTCCCCTGATTGCATCAATCTTATCGTAATCAATTTCAGGAAAAATAATTTGTTCACGTACACCCAAACTATAGTTGCCACGCCCATCAAAAGCTTTAGTACTAAAACCTCGAAAATCACGAATTCGAGGGATAGCAATACTAATAAGTCGATCAAAAAATTCATACATTCGCTCACGCCGTAAATTCACTTTACAACCAATAGGCCAGCCTTGACGAATTTTAAAATTAGATACAGACTTCTTCGCTTTGGTAACAACCGGTTTTTGACCTGTAATAGCGGTCATATCACCCATAGCTAAGCCAACCACTTTTTTATCACCAACCGCTTCACTTAAACCCATATTGAGGGTAATTTGCACAATTTTTGGCACTTGCATAATGTTCTTATAGCTAAATTGTTGCATCAATTGTGGCACTACCATTTTTTGATAATGTGTTTGTAATCTTGTCATTTGCTCTTTTTACTGGCTTTTTTGAATTTAAAGATATTAGATTTAAAGAAAATTAAAAATTCAACAACCAACTTATTCCGCAATTACTTCGCCATTTGATTTAAAGTAGCGTACCTTTGTATCATCTTCAAGAAATTTAAAACCCACTCTATCAGGCTTATTTGTAGTTGGATTTAGTAAGGCCACATTAGAAACATGAATGGGCATTTCTTTATCTATAATACCACCTGGTGTACCTTGCATAGGATTACCTTTAGTATGACGTTTAACCACGTTAATATTTTCTACTACCACTTTGTTCTTAGTAGTGTAACGAATAACTTTACCATACTTACCTTTATCTTTTCCCGCAAGAACTATTACATCGTCACCTACTTTGATTTTTCGCATCTTCTTCAACTAACTCAGTTATCAATTATTTAGATGGTATTTTATCAATATTCACAATTCATAAAACTTCTGGAGCTAAGGAAATAATTTTCATAAAATGTTCACCTCTCAACTCACGGGTCACTGGCCCAAAGATACGAGTACCAATGGGTTGTAGTTGATTATTAAGCAACACTGCAGCGTTACTATCAAAACGAATAACAGAACCATCTGACCGACGAACTCCTTTACAGGTTCTTACGACAATTGCTGGATAAACCTCACCTTTTTTCACTTTACTACGTGGAATGGCCTCTTTTATGCTAACTTTTATGATGTCACCAATACTGGCATAACGACGATGTGAGCCGCCTAATACCTTGATACATTTAAGTCTACGCGCACCACTGTTATCAGCAGCCTCTAGCATCGTTTGCATTTGAATCATTTTTAAAAATAACTCCCTATGTGAATGAAGAATTACAGAGACAAAAATTTAACCATGAATTATAACTAAAGCATGCTATATCACTCAATTATGAGTTAGATTTTAGCTTTATAACAACATCCCTATCAAAATAAAGTGAGGAAGGATAACATCAAAAGTAGCACATAACAACTGTTATTTTTTTGAATGTGAAAGATTATAATAAGGACATGGTAGTAAAAATGTAGTAAAAATTAGGATTATTTATTCTGTAAATTTTAAAGTAATATTGTGACAGCTTTCTAAATTTTCACCAAAAAATTAAAAACTCTATCTATCAAATCTTAACAAAACTAAAAATTTTGTTGCTCGTTTTAAGTTTATGGCGAGTGATCTTTTTACCAATATGAGCAAAATTATTCTATAATCCTAAATTTTTTCTTTTAAAGTAATTACACCAATTCTCAATTGATTTTACACATTTGCTATGAAAATATTTTATGTTACAATCCTTTGCAAACGCCATGCTTTGGTTTTAGATAGAGGACGACACTGGACAATGTCAACAATATCTCCTACTTGACAAACACTTTCCTCATCATGGGCATGGATTTTAGTAGAACGTTTTATATATTTGCCATATTTGGGGTGCTTGACAGTACGTTCTACTAAGACGGTAATGGTTTTTTGCATTTTATTACTGAGAACACGTCCCACTAATGACCGTGTTACCGGTTTTTGTTCACTCATACGACTTAGATTTTCTCTCATTTAATATTGTTTTGATCCGGGCAATATCATTACGAACATTTTTTAATTGAGTATGGCGATTGAGTTGACCATTTGCCTTTTGCATACGCAAATTAAATTGTTCACGTAGTAATTCAAGCAATTCTTTTTTGAGCTCATTAACACTCTTTTCTCGCAATTCTCTGACTTTCATTACATCACCGTTCTTGTTACAAAGGTTGTAGATACTGATAGTTTAGCTGCTGCTAAACGAAAAGCTCGACGAGCAATATCTTCGGAAACTCCCTCAATTTCATAAAGGACGCGACCTGGTTGAATCAATACTACCCAATATTCAACATTACCTTTGCCTTTCCCCATACGAACTTCCAGTGGTTTTTTTGTAATAGGTTTATCTGGGAATATACGTATCCATAATTTACCACCCCGCTTAACATGGCGGGTTATGGTGCGACGAGCTGCTTCGATTTGACGAGCCGTAATACGGCCACGGCCTGTAGCTTTAAGTCCAAACTCACCAAAACTGACTTTATTACCACGTTGGGCAAGACCTCTGTTTCGCCCCTTTTGTTGTTTCCTGAATTTGGTACGTTTAGGTTGTAACATGCTCAATTTCCTTAAGACAACAACTTAACTTTTAGTAATAGGTAATTTCAGGTATTCTCAATTTCTTAATTAGGGGATGCAAATTATTAAGGTTCAAAAAAATCATTTAAAAGTGTGTTAATATGTAACTTTTAAATTACCTTAATCAATCATCATTTTTTATCACCATATACATTGAAGAGGTATTAGAGAAATACTTTTCTTAAAAACAATTTAAAAAGCCAACAAACTATCAAATTAAGTTTATTGTTTACCAATCATTTCGCCTTTAAATATCCATACTTTAATTCCAATAACTCCATAAGTTGTGTAAGCTTCAGCAAACCCGTAATCAATGTCAGCACGGAGAGTATGTAGAGGTACACGGCCTTCTCGATACCATTCTTGGCGGGCAATTTCGGCTCCATTGAGCCGACCACTAACATTAATACGAATGCCTTGTGCTCCTAAGCGTATAGCATTACCTACAGCACGTTTCATGGCACGTCTAAACATAATACGACGTTCTAGTTGTTGAGCAACATTGTTAGCAACGAGGTGAGCTTCCACTTCCGGTTTACGAATTTCTTCAACATTAATGTGAACAGGAATACCCATCATGGTAGACACTTGGGTACGAAGTTTGTCGATATCTTCACCTTTTTTACCAATAACAATGCCTGGACGTGCAGTGCGGATAATGATTCTAGCATTACGCGCAGGCCTTTCGATCCGTACTTCGCTAACAGATGCTTGAGCCAATTGTTTTTTGATAAATTCTCGTACTTTTAAATCGGTATTAAGGTAATCGGCATAAGCTTTGCCGCTGGCATACCATTTAGAACTCCAATCTTTAATAATGCCCAAACGGATGCCGGTTGGATGTACTTTTTGTCCCATAATTATTATTTATTAAGGTCGGAAACGATTACTGTAATGTGACTCGTACGTTTAAGGATGCGATTAGCACGGCCCTTGGCCCTTGCTTGGAAACGCTTTAGGGATGGGCCTTGATCAACATATATAATAGAAATGTGTAGTTCGTCTACATCAGCACCTAGGTTGTTTTCAGCATTAGCAACAGCAGCCTCCAGAGTTTTTTTAATAAAACCAGCAGCGCGGCGTTTGCTGAAATTTAAAATATTAATAGCTTGACCAACAGGTAATCCACGTATTTGGTTAGCCACCAACCGACATTTTTGTGGGGAAATACGTGCATATTTATGTTTGCTAAAAGCTTCCATCATCATTATTTTGTTAAGTTATTATTTTAGTTGTTATAGTTTTTCAGGTAAATAATTTCACATTGATATATTTTAACTTATTGAAAAGTAAGCAACAATTTTTTAATTTGTGAAACTATTTATTTGAACATCTATAGGTTGTTAGTTAGCCATTATCATAACTCTAATTTTTATAACAACTAGTTATTTAACGTTGTGTGCAACTTTTTCAAGTTGTTGATTTTACATGGCTAAAAATTCCTATTCCTCTCCTCTAAATTATTTTCAGAATTGCGTCCAATACCTTCGCCAAAAACCTGACCATTAAACTCAGCTATTTAAAAAACGTTTAAAAATCAACGATATTTAAAAATAAGCGTCATCAGGTTTTGAAATAGGGTAACTATTTGAAATTTAACCAATATCATAAAATAATCGTTTTAGATATTTAGTAGGATAATTGGCGAAGGTATTGTGTATAACCAATGACTCAACAACATTTAAGTTGCACACGACATTATTTACTGATAGTAGGTTTAGCGTTTAGTCTTTTTATCACCGGATTGGTGACCTCGGTAGGTACGAGTCAAGGCAAATTCTCCGAGTTTATGTCCTACCATATTTTCAGTTATAAACACGGGAATATGTTGTCGTCCATTATGAACAGCTATAGTGAGTCCCACCATTTCAGGGATAATCATGGAACGACGCGACCAAGTTTTTATAGGTCGTTTATTTTTGGTGGTTATCGCGTTTTCTACTTTTTTGAGAAGATGAAGGTCAACAAATGGACCTTTTTTAATGGAACGTGGCATAAATTTTTCAATATCGTATTCATAAAAGGGTAGTTATTTGAAGTTATACGTTAATTCAACGTTGTCGCACAATCAAGTTGGTGGTGCGCTTGTTATGGCGGGTTTTAGCACCTTTAGTAGGAAAACCCCAAGGGGTAACTGGATGACGACCACCAGAACTACGACCTTCACCACCACCGTGTGGATGGTCAACAGGATTCATAGCAACACCGCGAATAGTGGGGCGATGCCCCCGCCAACGGGCAGCTCCTGCTTTACCCCATGAGGCAAGGTTATGTTCGGCATTACCAACTTCTCCAATAGTGGCACGGCAATCTGTTAGAATTTTTCTAACTTCTCCGGAGCGTAGTCGAAGAGTAGCATATTGACCTTCTCGAGCTACGAGTTGGGCTGATGTACCAGCACTACGAATAAGTTGAGCACCTTTACCAGGTTTAAGTTCGATGCAATGGACAGCACTACCCATTGGAATATGGCGCAGGGGCATACAATTACCTGGTTTTATGGGAGCATATTGGCCTGACAAGATGGTATCGCCCAAGTTAAGATTTTTAGGCAAAATAATATAACGACGCTCTCCATCAGCATAAAGAATTAAGACAATATGAGCACTTCTGTTGGGATCATATTCTATACGTTCAACTTTGCCAGGAATATTGTCTTTATCACGCTTAAAGTCAATTTGTCGGTAGTGTCGTTTATGGCCTCCACCACGATGGCGCACAGTAATACGTCCATAATTATTACGCCCACCAGTTCTTGTTTTTTTTACCAATAAATTCTCACATGGAGAGCCTTTATGCAAAGGGACACTCACTCTGACAACAAAACGGCGACCCGCTGAAGTGGGTTTAGTTTTAACTAGTGCCATGTGTGGTACTATACCTATTATATGTTAGAGATAATTTATTATTAAAATTTCTTAGAATAAATAATAGTTTGAACTAATTGTTAAACTATAGCAAGTTATTTTGTTAAATTTAATTAGGGTTCATAAACATCTGGCTTATACGCGACCTTCATTTGATGTTATTTGACCTCGCAATAATCTGCTTTTAACCATAATTAAATATGCAACTCGTTGATTTTTAAGATTATTTATTTTTTGGTATCAATTTTTCTCTTAAAATCAACAAGTTATAAAAAATTGAAGGCATTGTTACAGATTTTCTAATTTACAAACATATCATTATATTTTATAAACTATAGTGATGCCAAGACTAATTCCAAAAGATAATGACACCCTTCACCATAATCGTTTTATTTAACATGTATCCCAATGATTCTATTGTATAAACTTGCAAAAAACAGTTTGAAAGCCCCGAATTTTGGTTGACTAATGAACGTTAATCATGTACATCCTATTATACAGTCATGCCAAAATCTTTAGTTGTTTTTTATGGATACAAACTGCCGTCAACTACTTTGAAGGGTGTCTAAAATAACTTACAATGTGCAGTTTTTTTGTTAAGTGATTGATGACATCATGTCACCATTCAAAAATTCAGTATATTTAGACCATTATCAAAACTAACTTAACAAAATCTTACAACTATCAACTACTTTTGAAGGATACCATATTTTTTACAAATACAAAACCACAATTAATAAAAAAATAGCAATATTTTCATACTATTTTGAGTGATTTTTAGATTTGAACAAAAGAAATAACCATTTTTTAAGTTGAATTATGTCAAGACATTAATATTGTAGAATCATCTTTTTTGACTACATTTATCTTTCTTCATTAGTTAATCAACACCTCTAAAGTTAATATCAAAACCATGTTTTAGTCCCACATAAGCTTTTTTCCAATTGACCCGTTTACCATGAATACGACCAAAGTTTTTATGTTTACCCTTGACATTGACGATTTGTACTTTATTAACCTTAACCTTAAAAAGAAATTCAACCGCTTGTTTAATATCAGGCTTAGTAGCATCAGAAGCTACTTTAAAAACAAATTGTCTATGATTATCCGCTTGTTTCAAGGCTTTTTCAGAAATATGGGGAGCCAACAGTATTTGCATTAAGTGAGCTTGATTCATGCCAATTGTTCCTCTATTTTTTTAAGAGCAGGGAGAGTTAGCAAAATTTTATCAAATCCCAATAAGCTGATTGGGTTTAGGTCTTTTACCTCAATCACTTCTACATTTAATAAATTACGAGCTGCTAAATAGAGATTTGTATCTAAAATTTCAGTTACAATTAGAACATTGTTAAGATTAAGTGCTTTCAGTTTTGTAAGTAGTTCTTTCGTTTTTGGCTTATCAAGGAAAAGCTGTTCTATAAGGAGTAAACGTGCTTGCCGTAGTTGTTCTGACAAAATAGCACGTAAAGCCTCTCGATACATCTTTTTATTGATTTTTTGATTGTAATTCGTGGGCTTAGCAGCAAAGGTAACACCACCACCACGCCAAAGGGGACTACGGCGAGTACCAGCACGAGCACGCCCTGTGCCTTTTTGTCGCCAAGGCTTACTATGACTACCTCTGACTTGAGCACGACTTTTTTGGGCACATGTTCCTGCACGTTTTCCTGCTAAGTAGGCGATCACAGCTTGGTGAACAAGAGGTTGATTAAATTTTGCAGTAAATACTCTCTTAGCCACAACAACCCTAAGTGTTGTATCATCTTGCAAAGTTTGTAAACTCAGTTCCATTATGTTCTCCTAATTAGGCGATGGCGATGATTTAATTGCAGATCGTATAATTACATCTCCTCCAGGAGCACCAGGTACTGCACCTTTAACGAGTAATAAGTTTTTTTCATAATCAATGCGTACAATTTCAATATTTTGAATTGTACGACGAACATTACCCATTTGACCAGCCATTTTTTTACCTTTAAAAACACGGCCTGGTGTCTGGTTTTGACCTATTGACCCTGGAACTCGATGGGAAAGGGAATTGCCATGACTGGCATCTTGAGTTTTAAAGTGATGACGTTTTACAGTGCCTGCAAAACCTTTACCTTTAGTTATACCAGTGATATCAACTTTTTGGCCAACAATAAAAATATCCACTTTGATTTCATTACCTACTAGCTTATCTTCAATCTCTTCTTGGTTTTTAAGGCGAAATTCCCACAAACCCCTTCCGGCTTCGACTCCGGCTTTAGCTAAATGCCCACTCATAGGTTTATTAATGAGATTTGCACGACGGTTACCATAAGCCACTTGTATAGCTTGATAGCCATCACTTTTTTTACTTTTTATTTGGGTAATTCGATTAGGAATCACTTCAATGACAGTTACTGAAACGGAGAGTCCTTCTTCGGTAAAGAGTCGGGTCATACCACACTTCCGACCCATAAGTCCAACAGCCATGTTTACCCTCTCTTTATAATAAATGCTTGATATAATTGAAAACTGAGAATATTGTTTACTTCACTATTTCTAAAAATTAATTAAGTTTAATTTGGACATCAACCCCAGCTGCTAAATCCAATTTCATCAAAGAATCAACGGTTTTATCAGTTGGGTCAACAATATCTAATAAGCGCTTATGGGTACGAATTTCATATTGATCTCGCGCATCCTTATTAACATGTGGTGAAATCAATACTGTAAATTTTTCCTTTTTGGTAGGTAATGGAATTGGTCCTTGCAATTGCGCTCCAGTGCGTCTTGCTGTTTCTACAATTTCACGAGCCGATTGGTCTATTAATTTATGATCAAATGCTTTAAGGCGAATACGGATTCTTTGATTAGTCATAACCAGTTATTTTTTTAGAAGTTTTGTTGAGTTAAATTTTATTGATTAAATTATATTTAAAAAATCATATAAAATCAAATCTATAGATGTACTATTTTATTTGTATAAACAATAGTTTAATTGTTAAGGATAACAGATTGCTAGATTTTTTTTGTAAGTATTAAGTATGTGGAGTTAATAAAAGAACTCTCTCCAAAAATCCTTATAAACATTATTAAAAAGGTTAAAAGGATTTTCAGATTTTAAATTATTTACTGATTTTTCTTAATTACAGATTCAGCAATACCTGTAGGTGCTTCATGATACTTAGAAAATTGCATAGTATAGCTAGCACGCCCCTGGGTTAATGATCGCAAATCAGTCGCATAACCAAACATTTCACCCAATGGTACTTCTGCTCGAATCACTTTACCCATTGGTAATTCATCCATTCCTTGTAAAACTCCTCGACGACGATTGACATCTCCCATAACATCTCCCATATATTCTTCTGGTGTCACCACTTCCACTGCCATAATAGGCTCAAGTAATATTGGTTTTGCTTTTTTTGCACCGTCTTTAAAAGCTTGAGAACCAGCAATTTTAAAAGCCATTTCATTGGAATCTACCTCATGATAAGAACCATCATATAAGGTGACTTTAACATCAACAACAGGATAACCCGCAAGAACACCATTTAACATTTGTTCTTGCACCCCTTTATCAATTGAAGAAATGTATTCTTTAGGAATAACACCACCCACAATTTCACTGATAAATTCATAACCTTCCCCAGGTAACTTTGGTTCAAGCTTTAACCAAACATGTCCATATTGACCACGTCCACCTGATTGACGTATAAATTTACCTTCTTGCTCAATCATTTGACCAATGGTTTCACGATAAGCTACTTGTGGTGTACCTACATTGGCTACGACATTAAACTCACGACGCATGCGATCTACAATAATATCAAGGTGTAACTCACCCATGCCTGAGATAATGGTTTGGCCTGATTCTTCGTCTGTTCTCACTCGAAAAGAGGGGTCTTCAGCTGCCAGTTTGGATAATGCACCCCCCATTTTTTCTTGATCAGCCTTTGTTTTTGGTTCTACTGCTATTGAAATGACTGGTTCAGGAAATTCCATCTTTTCCAAAGTAATCAGGTGATTTTTATCACATAACGTTTCTCCTGTCGTTACATGTTTAAGTCCCACAGCTGCTGCAATATCGCCTGCCCGAACTTCTTTGATTTCTTCTCGGGAATTGGCATGCATTTGTAAAATACGTCCAATTCGCTCTCTTTTGTTTTTCAGTGGGTTATAAACACTATCCCCAGAAGTCAATACACCAGAGTAAACCCGAAAATAGGTCAATGAACCTACATAGGGATCAGTAGATACCTTAAAAGCCAAAGCCGCAAATGGCTCTTCATCACTTGATGTCCTCGTTGCTTCTGTTTGTTGTTGATCGCTGAGTATTCCCTTAATTGGTGGGACATCAGTGGGAGCTGGCATATAATCAACCACTGCGTCCAACATGGCTTGTACACCTTTATTTTTAAAAGCTGATCCACATAAAGTTGGAACAATCTCATTAGCCAAAGTACGCAAACGAATACCTAATCGAATATCTTTCTCAGATAATTCCCCACTATCAAGATACTTTTCCATTAGAAGTTCGTTAGCTTCAGCGGCCGTTTCAACCAAATTTTCTCGCCACTTTTCACAACTGCTTTGCATATTGATAGGTATATCACGTTCTTCAAAACGCGTACCTTGAGTAGAATCATCCCAATAAATAGCTTTCATCTTGACAAGGTCAATAACCCCTTCAAATTTCTCTTCAGCCCCTATAGGTAATTGTAGGGGAACTGGATATGCGTTTAAACGATTTTTTATTTGTTCGACTACTCGCAAAAAATCTGCTCCTGCCCTATCCATTTTATTAATAAAAGCAAGACGCGGAACCTCATATTTAATCGCTTGTCGCCAAACTGTCTCAGACTGTGGTTCTACTCCACCAACAGCACAAAAAACAGCACACGCCCCATCCAATACACGCAATGAACGTTCTACTTCGATAGTGAAATCAACATGACCTGGGGTATCAATGATATTAATACGATGCTCTGGAAATTGTTGTCCCATTCCCATCCAAAAACAAGTTGTAGCAGCTGAGGTAATAGTGATACCCCGTTCTCGTTCTTGGTCCATCCAATCCATCACTGCAACCCCATCATGTACTTCGCCCATTCTATGGGAAACGCCAGTATAATACAGAATTCGTTCTGTTGTTGTAGTTTTGCCCGCATCAATGTGCGCCATAATACCAATATTACGATAGCACTCAATGGGTGTCTTACGTGTCATATTTCAGTTATTTCAGTTATTTTTTTAGTGTCCAGTTAAACCTCTTTTCCTGTATTTTGTAAACTCCAAATTCTAAAGTTTTAGGAAGAAAAAACATTTTTGAACACTGAAAGTCTATTTTTTTAAGGTATGTAATCTAAAATTTTGTTAGTTTTTTTACTCATTTATCACGAATTATTGAATTACTAATCATTCAGAATAACTGAAAATCACCAACGGAAATGTGAAAATGCTTTATTGGCTTCAGCCATGCGATGGACTTCTTCCCGCTTTTTAATCGCAGTCCCCTTATTTTCATAAGCATCTAGGATTTCACCTGCCAATCGCAGTCCCATTGTTTTTTCCCCCCGCTTACGTGCAGAGTCTACTAACCAACGCATTGCTAAAGTTGTTCGCCGAGTTGGCCGAACTTCAACTGGCACTTGATAAGTTGATCCTCCTACTCGCCGAGACTTAACTTCTACAATAGGGCGAACATTGTCCAAAGCTTTACCAAAAATTTCTAAAGCATCATCTTTTATTTTTTCAGCAACGCGATCTAAAGCACCATAGATGATACGTTCAGCCACCGACTTTTTGCCATTTTTCATCAAAATATTGATAAATTTAGCAACAATTTCATTTCCAAATTTTGGATCGGGTAAACTGAC
>JAUCGK010000158.1 GCA_030378085.1 Candidatus Parabeggiatoa sp. HSG14 | reverse complement strand
TGGATATATTATAATGTGTGCAAGAATTGGGTACATTATTTTTTCACCAATCTCATTAAACCAATTATCAATTACTAGTTACCAATTATCAATTACCGATTACCAAGATAAAAGAAGATTTATCTATGCCTTCATTTGCAGAGCTATTGAGAACTTATATAAGACGCAGCAGCATAAACAATGCCGAATTGGCTAAAAAAATTAAAGTGCGTCGTGATACTTTACTAGAGTGGATTACTGATGACGTAAGTCTACCACTTGAACGCGATGAGGTGTTACGTTGTGCTTCTTATCTTGATTTGAACCAAGAAGAATGCGATGAATTACTATTAGCCGCAGGGTTTAAACTAGAAAGCAAAGGACAAGCAATGCAGATATCATCTATTTTACCTATTTCTCTAGCATCTTGGCATAGTAGTCCTTTTGTTATTGGGCCACCAATTACTGAACCACATCAATTTTTCGGGCGTGAATATCTACTCAAGCGTATTTTTGATGTTTGGAAATATACACCCTTGCAGCATATTGCCATTGTTGGTTTAAAACGCAGTGGTAAAACCTCTTTTCTGCATTATTTGCGCCATATTATTGATACACCCACTGAAAAATTACGTCCTGGACAGCGCAATAATTGGTTAACACCTGGTTATCAGTGGGTATTTGTAGATTTCCAAGATCCAAGGATGTGTTATCAAGAAAGTTTATTGCGATATATTTTAATAGAACTTGATATGCCAGTACCAGAGCCAACAGATTTAGTCAGTTTTATGGAAATTCTTGAACAATACTTACAAGTCCCAACACTGATTTTGTTAGATGAAATTGCAGCAGGTTTAGCATCACCGGATCTTGATGAACAATTTTGGTGGGGAATGCGTTCCTTAGGGAGTAATCATGCAGGTGGTAAATTAGGTTTTTTGCTTACAGCTCATCAAGCCCCTGAAGAAATATTACTTGATGATAATAAACCTTCTCCCTTTTTCAATATTTTTGGGCATGTTTTTAACTTAGGACCTTTTGCCAAGAATGAGGCTTTAACATTAATTAATAGTTCACCACACCCTTTTGAAACTAAAGACAGTGAGTGGATAATAAAACAAAGTGGATGTTGGCCTGCTTTACTACAAATTCTTTGTCATTCACGATTAGTCGCATTGGAAGAAAATCAGCATGACAATACTTGGCAAACTGAAGCTTTGCAACGTCTTAAACCCTATCGATATTTGCTTGAACAAGGCTAAAGAAAAGGGAGAAAGGGGGAACGATGAAAAAAATTTCTCAAAAGGAATTTAATACTGTGAATTTATCAGCCAGCCCTGTTTTGGTTAACTTACCAACCAGCCCTGTTTTAGCAAGTTTCGTTATTATCAATTGGTTGATATTTACACCGTCTTTGTGGCAACGTTATGTGGCAAATATCGACCCTTATTTATCTCCCGATTTTGCGCTTACTGATTTAAAATCACATCACTGGCAACAGGCTGCTTTACGAAAATTACTCGTTTTAGGACATGGGTTATGGTCAGTGTGGGTAAGCAGCATTGTTATTTTATGTTTGTGGGGGTTAAATGTACCTAGTGAGGCACTCCTTTTAGCGAGCTGCTATGCATTATTATTCAGCTTTGTTGTTGGTGTACTGGGCAGTCTCACCGTGTCAGTGGCATTTGGCATCATGGCTGGTTCGATGGGGGGTATCTTATTAAGTTTGCCTGTGGGCATGATAGGCATAAATGAATATACCTTTGGTGAAATGAATAATATGCTGATATTCAGTATGGCAGAAAATATTGCCATTGCCGTCATGCTTCATGTGCCAGACTTACAAATCACTTTTCAAGAAACCGATCCAAGAACTTTGTGGACAGTCTTATTAGGTATTTTTGTGGCAAGTCAAGCAGGCAGTATTATGTATAGCACTACTAAAATGCCTTATGATCACCCACAATATCGCCAAATTGGTAGCATTATGACAGGCGTAATCATCAGCGGTTTAGTGGTGATTTTAATCGCGGGACTTATGAGCGTGTTAGCACCAAGTGCCGCTTGGATGCAAACAGGCACATTATACATTTTGGCTTATGATGGACTCATTATTGGTGTATTTAGCCTGGCTTTAATGTTTATTTGGATATTGCAAACAGGACGTTGGCGACAAGGTTTATTAATAGGCATAGGTATTGGATTATTTCTTGGCTTATTTACCTTACTCAAAAATGAATTTAATACATCAACGCCCTTAAAACCGTTCGTCATTGGCATACATGGTGGTATTGAAAATGCCCTACTTTACTTGTCTTTATTTGCTTGTCCTTACGTATTAGCCAAACGTATTGCCAATCCTTGGGCTGGCATTATCGCGGGGATTTTTGGCAGTGCGGGTGCTTATGTCGTTTTTGCATTATTCATGGGACGCTATTCTGCAAATTTTATTTTATTTTCAACAAGTTTAGCATTGTTATTAGGATTAAGCTTTGTTTGGTGGCGGCCATTTCTTTTATATCCTTTTCAATCTGCATGGAATCTTTTACTCCATCGCACTGATGAAAAGAGAATAGATAGTCAAACCAGTTTATTAAATTGGCATACGGCATTTTGGGATGAACATCAACATCTGCCCCTATTTGGCTTAGAATCCTACTTAGTGA
Organism: Candidatus Parabeggiatoa sp. HSG14; assembly: GCA_030378085.1. GTDB lineage: Bacteria > Pseudomonadota > Gammaproteobacteria > Beggiatoales > Beggiatoaceae > Parabeggiatoa. Next base: position 9,977 of record JAUCGK010000158.1, on the reverse strand, counting down.
TGGTTGCAGAGCGTAATCCTGCTGAAGGAAAAGCGGCTATAGAACATTTAAGTACCACTTCTCAAAATTGGGCAGCAAAAGAAGCGCAAATTGAATTAGATGCCCGACAGTTACAAAGTTGTACTGATGTTAAAGCCATTAGTAATGCCCATCGGCATTTAGCCGCAGGAGAATTGAGCAGTTCTACCAGTGCTTTACTCCGTAGTTTTAGTCGTATTAGTCGTGATGTACAAGCCGCACTATCACAAGAAAGTAATTATAATCAACGTCTTGCGTTAGATGCGATTGAGGAACGTTTAGATGGCTTATTACGAGAATTGACTCGTTCCTCAGAACTTTACGCGCAACGTTTTCGCCCAATCGCTGATAGCTGGCGACAAATAATTACTAAGTATGCAAAAACGCTTGCAGAAGTGGTAGAAAGTCGTCAAGAAATTAGCAATCCTTATATTATTGGCATTCCACTGACGGAACATCAAGAAATATTTGTGGGGCGCAGTGATGTGAGTGAACGTATTGAACGACTATTATTAGATAGTCGCTGTCCACCATTATTACTTTATGGACAACGCCGCACTGGTAAAACTTCATTAATCAATAATTTAGGTAAATTACTCCCCTGGCAAATTACTCCCCTATTTGTTGATTTACAAGGACCGACTTCTTTAGCAAAAAATTATGCAGGCTTTTTATATAATATCAGTCGTGCCATGATTACTTCTGCTAAACGCCACCGTGAATTATCATTACCGCCCTTAACGCGAGAACATTTGAATATCGATCCTTTTACCCATTTTGATGAATGGTTAGATGAGATAGAACACCATCTTGATCCCACTCAAACTGTGTTATTGATTTTAGACGAATTTAGTGCTTTAGAACATATTTTCGAGAAAGGGCTGTTGGATGAAGTTTCAGTGCTTGGCATGTTTCGCCATATTATTCAACATCGCCCTCGCATCAAAATCCTCTTATCGGGTTCACATACCTTGGATGAATTTGAACGATGGGCAAGCTACTTAATTAATGTTCAAACCGTAAACATTAGCTATTTACAAGCCACAGAAGCTTTACAATTAATAGAACAACCTGTCAAAGATTTTGCTCTCCACTATGAAGAAACTGCCAGCCGACGTGTTTTAGAGATCACTCGCTGTCATCCCGCTTTAATACAACTTGTCTGCGCCGAAATCGTCACGATTAAAAACAAACAAAATATTACCGAGCGTCGCCTTGCCCATGTCAGTGATGTAGAAGCCGCTATTCCAGGTGCATTACAACATGGGCGATTCTTTTTTGCCGATATTGCCAACAATCAAGTGACTAAAAAAGGCTTAGCAATGCTCAAATTTATAGCAGCCCAAGGAGAAAATCAAATCATCAGTAAAGAAACATTACGCACTCAATACCTTGATGAATTTGAAATTACTTTAGCTAATTTGTTACAACGTGAACTTATAGAGCCATTGGCTGAAGGATATCGTTTTCAAGTGGAATTGATTCGGCGGTGGTTTGTTTAAATTTTGGAATAAGAAACTGATATTACGCACTGCACTTCCAAAAGTGAATAAAGGAGTGCAAAATTTATTTTGCGAAAGAGGAGTACAAAATTTATTTTGTGAAATAGGAGTGCAAAATTTATTTTGCGAGTAAGAAATAAGGAACGAGTGTCCGTGTAGTAAAGCGGAAGTTTCAATACCATCCTTCCGTCAAAAAAATCAGATTTTTCAAAAAAATCGGATTTCTCAGTGGTATCGATATTAGGAAATTTCTATTTTCCTTAGTGTTATAAAACACAAAGCGATTTTTTTAATATATTTTTTAGAGGGTAAATAAAGAATGGGCAAAACAACTGGATTTATGGAAATTTCACGTCAAGATCGCACCTACGCACCTGCTACTGATAGAACCCAACATTATCAAGAATTTGTGATACCACTCATGACATCAGAAGTGAGTCAACAAGGGGCGCGTTGCATGGATTGCGGTATTCCTTACTGTCACAATGGTTGTCCGATTAATAACATTATTCCAGATTGGAACGATCTGGTCTATCAAGGAAAATGGCGCGAAGCTTTAGCTGTTTTGCACAGTACCAACAATTTTCCCGAATTTACAGGTAGAATTTGTCCCGCTCCCTGTGAAGCGGCTTGTACGCTTAACCTCACTGATGAACCTGTGACAATTAAAACCATCGAATGCGCTATTATTGATAAAGGATGGGAAGAAGGTTGGATTGAGCCTCAAATTCCCGCCCATCGTACCGGTAAAAAAGTTGCTATTGTAGGTTCTGGGCCTGCCGGATTAGCTTGCGCTCAACAATTAGCAAGGGCTGGGCATAATGTGGTAGTTTATGAAAAAAATAATCGCATTGGTGGACTATTGCGGTATGGGATTCCTAATTTTAAAATGGATAAACAGATCATAGATCGCAGAATGACACAGATGCAAGCGGAAGGTGTGGTATTTCGCACTGATAGTCATGTTGGTGTCGATGTTTCAGCCCAATCACTGCAAGAAAAATATGATGCTGTTGTCTTGACGGGTGGTTCGGAAAAATCCCGAGATTTACCAGCACCAGGACGAGAATTGAAGGGTATTCATTTTGCGATGGAATTTTTGCCTCAACAAACGAAGCGTGTTCTTGGTGATGAGGTTCCCGAAGAAAGCACTATCTCTGCGACAAACAAACATGTCGTAGTGATTGGAGGTGGTGATACTGGCTCTGATTGTATTGGGACTTCTATACGTCAGGGGGCTGCTTCCGTCATGCAATTAGAAATTTTGCCGAAGCCACCTGAAAAGGAAGATAAAGCTTTAACGTGGCCCAATTGGCCTAATAAACTGCGAACATCTTCTTCTCAAGAAGAAGGTTGTGAGCGAGATTGGTGTGTTTCAACTAAATCCTTTGAAGGAGAAAATGGGCAAGTCAAAAAACTTAACTTAATACGGATAGACTGGCACAAAGATAAAGAAGGTCGTTGGCAGATGTCGGAAATACCTGGGAGTGAATTTGAATTAAAAGCAGATTTAGTTTTATTGGCGATGGGCTTCATGCATCCTGTTCATGAAGGAATGCTTCAAGAATTTGGAGTTGAATTAGATGGACGGGGCAATGTTAAAGCAAGTACTTGCCATTATAAAACATCTGTCGATAAAGTATTTGCCGCAGGTGATATGCGTCGAGGACAATCATTAGTAGTTTGGGCAATTCGAGAAGGACGACAAGCGGCTAAAGCAGTGGATGAGTACTTGATGGGATTTTCTGAATTACCAAGGTAATACTTTAGGAGTAAGGATTTAATAATTTCCAAAACCAGAATTTCCTTTTCAGGCAAAAATTTTTGCCTGAAAACCTGCCAGGTTTTTAAAACCTGGCAGGTTTATTTCGGGTTTTATTAAATCCTCATTACGCGGTTATTGTCATTTCTCAACATTAAAAAATAATGAATATTCACTCAAACCCTCTTAAAATCAGCGAACCTCAACGCGGTGCACAGAAAACAGCCCGTATTCCTATTAAAGTTATTCCTACCGATAAACCGCTTCGTAAACCTGATTGGATACGCATTAAAGTCCCTAATGGAGGTACTGTTAACAATTTGAAAGCAAAACTGAGGAAGCATCATTTACATACGGTGTGCGAAGAAGCATCGTGTCCTAATTTAAATGAGTGTTTTTCGGGAGGGACAGCAACCTTTATCATTATGGGAGATATTTGTACGCGACGTTGTCCGTTTTGTGATGTTGCACATGGTCGTCCAGCCCCTTTAGATATAAATGAACCGCTTAACCTTGCTAAAACGATTACGGCTATGCAACTGAAATATGTTGTGATTACGTCTGTAGATCGGGATGATTTACGTGATGGGGGTGCTGCACATTTTGTTGCTTGTATTCAAGCAGTGCGTGAAATGTCTTTACAGACTCAAATTGAGATTTTAGTGCCTGATTTCAGGGGAAGAATGGATGTTGCACTAGAAATATTTCATCGTGCATTACCAGATGTGTTTAATCATAACTTGGAAACCGTACCTCGTTTATATAAACAAGTCCGTCCTGGTGCTAATTATGAGTGGTCTTTACAATTGTTGAAACGCTTTAAAACAGAACATCCCCTTGTGTTTACTAAATCGGGATTAATGTTAGGTTTAGGTGAAGAAATTGAAGAAGTGTTACAGGTGATGCGTGATTTACGTGCTTGTGATTGTGATTTGCTGACATTAGGACAATATTTACAACCCACCCGCCATCATTTACCAGTACAACGTTATGTCTCTCCCTCAGAATTTGACAAATTGGCAATATTGGGATATGAGATGGGTTTTAGAAATATTGCAAGTGGGCCACTGGTGCGTTCATCTTATCATGCTGATAAACAAATTGCAGGTAAAGCATTTTAGGAAAAAGGAGTATGGAAAAATGAAGATTAATTTTTTAAGTTAAAAATAATTTCAATAATTTTTACTGTAAATTTATTGGTGTTTTCCTTGTCCTCTTTTGAAAGGGGATTTAGGGATATGAGCTTCTTTATTGCCGAATTATTTACAAGCAAGAATGATTTTTTATTTCCTTTCCCCTTTCTCCTTTAACGTTTTTTAGGCTTTCTCAGTCGGTTCTTGCTTTGCCATTTCGGCACGCACTGTCTCCATGTCTAATGCCAATGCTTTACCAATGACTTCTTCAAGTGCTGACTCAGGCAAACTACCCGCTTGTGAGAAAAGAATGATTTGTTCTCTAAAAATCATCAAGGTTGGAATAGAACGAATTTGGAATTGTCCCCCTAAATCTCGTTCTTCATCAGTATTTACCTTTCCAAAAACGACATCTGGGTATTTTTCAGAAACCTCTTCAAAAATAGGCGCGAAATTACGGCATGGCCCGCACCAAGGTGCCCAGAAATCAACCAGCACTATATTATTGTTAGTTATCGTTTGCTCGAAATTGGCTTGAGTTAATTGAGTTGTTGCCACGAATGTCTCCTAAAATTTTGTATCCTAAAAAAAATATTATGCTATATTTCAAACAAAAATACTTTCCTTTATCGAAAACCAAAAATCTGCAAGGCTTTACTTTGCTCGAATTATTAGTCGCATTAGCAATCTTCGCTGTGATTGCCGTGATGGCTTATAGCGGTCTAAATACTGTACTTACAGTACGCCTTCAAACTGAACAGTATGCAACACAATTAGCACATTTGCAAATGGCAATGACATGGTTTGGACGCGATATTGAACAATATATTGAACGGCCTATTCGTGAACAATATGGCGATAAGCAATTAAGTTTGCAAGGAACAAATTCACAAATAGAATTGACTCGTGCAGGCTGGCGCAATCCCGCTCAACAACAACGAAGTTCATTACAACGAGTGGCCTATCACCTTGAAGATCAAACTTTATTGCGACTTTATTGGCGAGTACTTGATCGTGCTCAAGATACTCAGCCTAATAAAATGGCTCTATTAAATGATGTCAATAATTTACAATTACGTTATTTAGATAAAAATAAACGTTGGCATGAACAATGGCCTTCCTCAGATTTATTAACAACTAAGAATGCCATACTACCAATAATAGCTATTGAAGTGACGTTGAAAGTTAAAGAATGGGGACGTATTACTCGGTTATTTAGAGTACCTGGTAAATTAATTAAAAAAGAAAAATTAAAAAAGAAAAATTAAAAAATTTATTATTAAGAATTAAAAACAATAATGAAAAATGAAAAAATTATTATTAGCCAAAATGGTGTTGCTTTAATTACAGCCTTATTAGTTGTTGCATTAGCCACCATCGCAGCAGTCGCTATGACAACGCGACAGCAATTAGATATTCGTCGCACTGCTAACCTTATCCATGGTGAACAACTTTATATGTATGCATTAGGCGGAGAAAGTTTAGCTAAACATCTTTTATCGCATGATAAAAAAATTTTGGCAAAGTCAATTCCCCCTTTGTCTATCCCAGATGGCAAAATTTACTTTCAACTTGAAGATTTACAAGGCCATTTTAATTTGAATAATTTAGTAAAAAAGGGTAAAGCCAGTCCCAAAGATATTATTCTATTCAAACGTTTACTCCGCACTTTAGAATTATCACCTGAATTGGCTAATGTAGTGGTGGATTGGATAGATAGTGATATGGATCGACTACCTAACGGTGCTGAAGATAACACTTACCTCATCGGTAGTAACAAAACGTCTTACCGCACATCAAACACTTTGTTTAGTAGCCCCTCTGAAGTACGTTTATTGGCAGGCTTTGACAATGAAAGTTATCTTAAATTATTACCTTATATTAGCACTTTACCCACTCGTACCCCAATTAATGTTAATACTGCCCCATTGGAAGTTTTGATGGCATTAGCTGAGGGATTAAATGAAACGGATGCTACTACTATAATAGCTGACACAGATAAAAAACCATTTAACACGGTCAGTGATTTTGTCCGCCACCCAGCTTTAGCAGGATTAACACCTTATGATAATCTCTCTGTTGAAAGTGATTATTTTTTATTGACAATTGATCTAGAGCGTATACAACTTGAGCAGGGGCGTATACTTGAGCGAGTGCGTATACTAAGCAGTGTCTTGCACCGACACTCTAATAAGTTTAAAGTTATAAAACGTAGTCAAGGGGGAGAACTTTAGTTCTTGTTCCTAATTCGACAATGTCACATTATCTATACTCGTCAAAATTGCAAAGTTTTTTTGCACCATTACCGGAGCAATTCTTGATTCATCTTCTCGAAAAGCAATATCTAACCGGAAATAGCATGAAGTTTCAATCCCCCAATGCTCTCGACTTTCACTGAGGATTTAATAATTTGCAAAATTTTGGTGTCAAACCTGACAGGTTTTTAAAACCTATCAGGTTTCAACTTTCGTATTTTATTGAATCCTCATTCCTAAATTAATCATTTACGGCAAACTGAGGAATGGAATAATTACCTCCATAAGTCTTAAAAAGAGGCTGTTAATTCCTTCATAATCGGAAGCATAAATGATCTGCTCAGGCGTTGATATAAGCAAGGCTATCGCACTATGAAGCAAGCCCCGCTAACACTTTTTCAAGATAAGAAGCATCCCATCCAGCCTTGAGTGTATCTTCTTTATTCAATAAATTTAAAGCAATATGCCTTAAAATTGCAAAGTTTTCTGCACCATTACCGGAGCAATTCTTGATTCATCTTCTCGAAAAGCAATATCTAACCGGAAATAGCATGAAGTTTTAATCCCCCAATGCTCTCAACTTTCACTGAGGATTTAATAATTTGCAAAATATTTGATGTCAAACCTGACAGGTTTTAAAAACCTGTCAGGTTTTAACTTTCGCATTTTATTTAATTCTTATTCCTTAGTCAGTGATTAAACCAAACTCTCTAAACTATAAACGCAAACTCTTACTTCCACGCGCAATACCCAAAGAACCAGAACGGACAACTTCAACTATCAATGGTGGATCAATGCCTTTAATAAAAGCATCTAGTTTATCGCCTGTCCCCGTCATTTCAATGGTGTAATTGGCATCGTTCACATCAATGATACGGCCTCTAAAAATATCCACGAGCCGTTTAATTTCTTCACGCTGGTTGGCGGTTGGCACACTGACTTTGACCATGATCAATTCCCTTTCAATGTGTGCACCTTCAGTTAAGTCAAGAAGTTTAACCACCTCAACCAATTTATTAAGTTGTTTGGTGATCTGTTCAATGACTTCGTCTGGGCCTCTCGTTACTATAGTCATCCGTGACATAGAGGAATCTTCGGTGGGCGCAACAGTCAAGGATTCAATATTATAACCGCGTGCCGAGAATAAGCCAGAAACGCGCGATAACGCACCGGCTTCATTTTCTAGTAAAACTGAAATCGTATGACGCATGTTTAAGCTAACTCCCTTTCTGGGGATAACAACATTTCATTATGCCCTTTACCAGCGGCAACCATCGGATACACATTTTCTTCTTGATCAGTGATAAAATTCATAAATACAAGGCGATCTTTCATCGCCAAACTTTCCTTGAGTGCCCCTTCAACATCGCTAGGCTTCTCAATACACATACCAACATGTCCATAACTGTCTGCCAATTTTACAAAATCGGGCAATGCTTCCACATACGTATGGGAATAACGCTTATCATAAAACAGTTCTTGCCATTGACGCACCATACCCAAGTAGCCATTATTCAAACAAATAATTTTGATGGGCAAATCAAATTGTTTGCAAGTTGATAGTTCTTGAATGCACATTTGAATGCTTGCATCACCTGTAATACAAGCCACTGTGTCATTGGGATGGGCAAATTGTACGCCCATTGCAGCTGGCAAACCAAAGCCCATTGTGCCTAAACCGCCTGAAGTAATCCATTGATAGGGTCTGGTGAATTTATAAAATTGTGCGGTAAACATTTGGTGTTGGCCCACATCTGACGTGACATACGCCTCACCTTGTGTCAATTCGTAAAGTTTTTCCAGGACAAATTGTGGTTTGATAAGTTTACTCTTACGGTCATATTCTAAGCAATTGGTTGTCCGCCAAGTGTCGATTTGTCCCCACCATGCAGCCAGAGCATCTGAGTCTGGTCGTTGCTCGCTTTCCTTAATCATCGATATCATGTCAGGTAACACCTGATCCACAGCACCAACAATAGGAATATCCACTGGCACATTTTTGGAAATTGATGCAGGATCGATATCGACATGAACAATTTTAGCGTAAGGACAAAACTTTTCTAAATCCCCTGTTATCCGATCATCAAAACGTGCACCGATAGCAATTAGCATATCGCATTCATGCATAGCCATATTGGCTTCATAAGTGCCATGCATTCCAAGCATCCCAATAAATAGGGGATCTGTTGCAGGGTAAGAGCCTAAGCCCATTAAAGTTTGGGTAATTGGATATCCCAATAATTGGGTAAATTCAGTAAGTGCTTTAGGGCCATTACCACGCATCGCACCACCACCTGTATAAATTACAGGGCGTTTAGCAGACAACATCATATCCACCGCTCGACGAATTTGCCCAGGATGTCCCATCACGACAGGTTTGTAAGAGCGCATTTCTATCGTATCGGGATATTCAAAGGGAGCTTTCAAAATCGTCACATCTTTAGGAATATCAACAAGAACAGGGCCAGGACGACCAGTTGTTGCGATATGAAACGCTTTTTTAATGGTGATTGCCAAATCATTGACATCCTTTACCAAGAAATTATGCTTAACACATGGACGAGAAATGCCCACTGCATCAACTTCTTGAAAAGCATCGTTGCCAATCAAGGCTGTAGCTACTTGCCCTGTGATAATAACTACTGGTGCTGAATCCATATAAGCGGTTGCAATACCCGTAATCGTATTAGTGGCACCCGGACCAGATGTTACTAAGGCAACACCTGGCTTACCTGTTGATCGTGCATAACCATCAGCGGCATGAACCGCTGCTTGTTCGTGACGGACGAGGATATGTTGTAATTTATCTTGTTTGAATATCGCGTCATAAATGTGCAGTACTACACCACCCGGATATCCAAACACATGTTCCACGCCTTCGGCTACCAAAGCATTCACCAAAATATCGGCACCCATCATCATTTCAGTTTTATTGGCTTCGTTCATTTCAGCCCTCAATTAAAAACACTAAAAAATATTATCAAGGCGAAAATTTTTCGGAGAAAAATTTCGCCTCAATTAAGTAATAATTCTCAAAATTACAATATTAAAACGCATATTGCTATAAAATACCAAGCGTTTTTATTGAACCATCCTTTTGCTTTTTTTAAAGCACATTGTGAATTAAATGATATCAATAGCAATTTATTATTGTTTTTAATTTAAAATCAAAACATTATACAATACTTTCGCCAAAATCTTGAGTATTAAACTCAACTATTATAAAAATGCTTAAAAATCAACGAGATTTAAAATAAGCTTCATCAAGGTTAAAAATACGGTAACGGGTTGAAATTTAATTAATATC
>JAUCGK010000157.1 GCA_030378085.1 Candidatus Parabeggiatoa sp. HSG14 | reverse complement strand
AGAAAAACGATTAAAAAAACCATATTTTGGGTGTAATATTTCATCATATTTTGAAATACTTTAATTTTTAATAAAAATTAAGATTTGAATGGTAAAAATATTTTTAAAAACACTCACTATATAAAATGAAAGATTTTCTTGCTGTAAATTTTCCTGTGATGAATCAATATTTATCATGAAAAATGCCTATACGTAGAAGACGGCCATGCGTCTCTATGTATCACAGGTTTTTTTACAGCAAGAAATAATTTCCCGATTTCTAATTCCCTATTGGTTTTAACCCTGATAGGGTTGAATGTGAATAGCCACAGGTGGAACCGGAAGTTATTTCGTGATCATTCCTAACAAATTATTTAGAACTACTTAACTAACAACGGGTTACTAAATATGCTTTTGACAATTACAACAACACATTCTCCCGCGACTGATTTAGGTTTTTTATTGCATAAACATCCTGATCACATTCAATCTTTTGAATTGTCTTTTGGACAGGCTCATGTTTTTTATCCTGAAGCCGAAATTCATCATTGCACAGCTGCTTTATTATTGGATATTGATCAGGTTGGTTTAGTGCGAGGGAGACGCGGTGCTTCTAGGAATGAGGGATTATTGGGAGAATATGTCAATGATCGCCCTTATGTAGCTTCTTCTTTTTTAAGTGTAGCAATTTCAAATGTTTATGGCAGTGCGCTAGCAGGGCGAAGCAAAGAACGTCCTGATCTGACTGAAATTAAAATGCCCTTGGAAGCAAAAATTTCTCCTTGTAAAGGGGGAAAATCGTTGCTTAAGCGTTTATTTGAACCACTCGGTTATCAAATATCAGCACAGCGTCACTCCCTTGATGAGCAGTTTACAGAATGGGGAGAAAGTAACTATCTTTCTGTAATCCTTAAAGCAACTTGCCGATTACAGGATTTACTGGCTCATATTTATGTTTTAGTGCCTGTATTGGACAATGAAAAGCATTATTGGATTGGCGAAGAGGAAGTGGAAAAACTATTACATCATGGTAAAGGTTGGTTAGCTCATCATCCAGATAAAGAATTGATTACTAAACGATATTTAAAATATCAACGTAGTTTAGCACGTCTTGCATTGGCGAGATTAATTAATGATGAAGAACCTGATTTTGAAGTCACCGAAACTCTGCGTGATAATGAAGAAGCAACGATTGAGAAAAAAATCAGCTTGAATGAGCAACGACTTAATATTGTTACCACGGTATTGAAGAATAATGAAGCTAAACGAATACTTGATCTTGGTTGTGGTGAAGGAAAATTATTACGGCTGTTATTGAAGGATAAATATTTTGAGGAAATTGTTGGAGTAGATGTTTCTACTCGTACTCTTGAAATTGCAACAAATCGTTTACGTCTTGATGAGTTACCCGAAAAGCAAAAAAATCGCATTAAACTCATGCATGGTTCACTGACTTATAGAGATAAGCGATTATATGGCTACGATGCAGCGGCTGTGATTGAAGTTATTGAACATTTTGATTCAGCCAAACTTTCTGCTTTTGAACGGGTACTTTTTGAATTTACTCGTCCCACCACTATTATTATTACTACGCCAAATGTAGAATATAATGTTAAATTTGAAAATTTGCCAGTTGCTAAATTACGTCACAGTGATCACTGTTTTGAGTGGACACGAAACGAATTTCAAGCATGGGCAAATGGTATTGCAGAAAAATTTAGGTATTCAGTGACATTTTTACCTGTTGGCGATCCAGATGCGATAGTGGGTGCGCCAACACAAATGGGGATTTTTTCACGACAATGAAAATGTTTCGGAGTCCAAGATTTATCTTGGGCTTGTGCCAAACTAAAGTTTGAACTCCAACACAATTCAAGAAAAACAAGGATTTATGAACTTACTATTTGATATGGAAACCGGCGATCCAGATGATGTGATGACTTTATGCTTTTTGACAAGTCATCCTAAAATTAAGTTAAGAGCCGTGACAGTTACACCTGGGAGCAATGCACAAATTGGGATTGTTCGTCATATTTTAAAACTGACAGGTTTTGAACATATTCCAGTAGGTAGCTTCAAAATGGGTTATGAAAAAAACTGTGTTTCTAGTTTTCATTATCAGTGGTTAGGTAAAATTGGTGAAAGTGAGCCAGATAATGAAGGTTATAAAATCATTAGTCAAACGATTGCCCAATATCCTGATTTGACAATTCTGACAGGTGCTGCTCTCAAAAACTTTGGTCAATTAGATAAAGCAATTAAAATTAAAAGATGGGTTGCTCAAGGAGGATTTGCAGGTGATAATATTGTTCCACCTGAATATCGTTTAACAAAGTTTGAGGGAAAAATGACTTGCCCAACTTACAACTTTAATGGTGCGCCTAATGAAGCCAATAAAATGCTTTTTGAAATGACGATTGAAACACGTTATTTAGTGTCAAAAAATGTCTGTCATGGCGTGGTTTACGATGCGGCACTTCATCAAAAAATAGAAGCCGTCAAAAATAAAAGTAAAGGTTTAAATCTCATTTATCAGGGGATGGGACAATATCTCCTTAAAAATCAACAAGGCAAAAAATTACATGATCCTTTAGCCGCTTGTGTTGCCATTGATAAAGATATTTGCCAATTTAAAGAAGTAGAAATGTACCGTCAAAAGGGGGAATGGGGCGCAAATTTAAAAGAAGGGACAAATACTTTTATTTCTATTTCAGTGCATGAGGAAAAATTTGCTCATGTTTTTACGACTGTTGAATAATTTTTGGGTTATCCTATGACCACCTATCAGTTTAGTACAACTTAAGATTCAATGAGTTAAGAAAATTGATAGGTGGTGGTAAGGGGTTATCCTATGACCAATATTTTAGGATTACCCATAATTTTTATTTCTAAGGATAAAAAAGTTTGTATACCGTCGTTATCAAAAAAAATAATTTTTTAAGACTAAAGTAACAAGACGAACACCCGTGAAATTAAATCTGATAAGAGCCATTATTGCTACCATTATTGGGGGTTTCATTGTCGGTAATGTATTGCTTTGGTTAGAATACAATATTTTTCTTCCACGCTATGATTTACCGAGAAATATCCCAACATCGACAAAATCAACTTTCTCATGTACTGCTGGTAAAATATTTCGTAATCACTTAAAGGATGGTAGCTTAGGCCCTGAAATGGTGGTGATTTCCGCAGGACAGTTTTGGATAGGAGGTATTCAGGATGTCGATGCTGATAGAAAACAGTCTGTACATAAGGTAGCTGTCAGTAATTTTGCTATAGGTCGCTATGAAGTGACTTTTGCAGAATATGATCATTTTACTGAAGCAACGAGTAGAAAAAAACCAAACGATGAAGCTTGGGGACGTGGTAATCGACCCGTTATTAATGTTTCCTGGAAAGATGCAATGGTTTATACAGAATGGTTAAGTCAACAAACAGAACAACATTATCGTCTACCCACTGAATCTGAATGGGAATATGCAGCACAAGCAGGTACTAATTCTCCATATTGGTGGGGTAGCCAAATTGGGGCTAATCTTGCGAATTGTGACGGTTGTGGTAGTCGATGGGATAACAAAAAAACAGCACCAATCGGTTCTTTTGGAGCAAATCCTTTTAAATTATATGATACCATAGGAAATGTTTATGAGTGGACTTGTTCAGAATATGAAGAAAAATACAATGGAAAGGAACAACATTGTTTAACTAAAGATAATGTTAATAGTCTTCGAGTGGTTCGTGGCGGTTCATGGTATAGCTTACCTCGGTATGTACGTGTTACTTCTCGTTTTAGGAACAGACCAAATAATCGCGATCTGACCGTTGGTTTTCGTGTTGTTAGAGAATGTAGCACTTTATTATTTTAAAGTTATTCCACAAAATTAAAACATCTCTAACCACGACACTGGTTCAGTTCTATGTAAAATATATAAAAATCAATAGGTTAAAATATGGTTTTAAAAATCAGCCATTAGCCTTGTTAATGAAAGCATATCTTGCCATGAGGATTACATTAAACTGAAGCAGTACCCTTATGATTATTGGATGGTACTTTTGTTTCTCCCAATTCATGTTTTTGATATTGTTTGTCAATCTCTATTAAATCAGGCATCGTTTTTTCCTTTTTATAATTTTGACAATAAATCTTTCTGATTATAACGAATTTTGGGGACACCTACCTTTTTACCCCCCTAACCCCCCGCACACAGGGGGAAGTCGCGTTGCCAAGGCGTTAAGCAATATCGACTTGGCCCTAACCCCCCCGCACACAGGGGGAGGTCCCAAAATAGAAAAATTAAAGCAAAGTGTCGAATGATGTTTGGTTCCACCTGTGTACGGGGGGGTGTCCCCAAAATCTGTTACAATCAGTAATCTTTCAAATAAAAATCCAGTGGACATTTGTTTTCTTTTGAACGGCAGCAGACATCCCAAGCTTTATATCTGCCAGATTTTAAAAACCTGGCAGGTATGGAAATAACAAAAAAATTTAGGCAATATTTCTGGGTGCAAATGACATACTACGGAATTCTTCCTTGTATTTGGAAGCACCGAGTTTGGCGATTTTTGCAACGCCCATCTTATAATTATAGTTGCCACTGATATGGTCAACGACTCGCGCCGTTAACGCATTGGAAGGTTGACGAGTGTCTAGCATATTGGAATACAATACACCTTTTTTAACATGGGGTGTGACAATGGCAACGGCGGTGACAGCCGCTTTGGACAACTCAATATGACCCCGTTTCATTAGTTCATCAAATTGGAAGTGATCATTTTGTACACCAAGAAGAGTATCTTTGTGAGCAGCAACGCGCTCTGAGTACATCATCACATAGTCTCCCGATTCAATACCACGTGCTTTGGCATCTTCTGGGTGAATTTCCACAAAATTTTCTGGCCAGCGTTGTGTGATATAAGGGCGACGTTCTACATCGTCAAAACCGGATTGCCAGATTTCGTTGATGCGTCCGTTGCTTAACCACAATTCATCTTCTTTGGGTTTTAACCAAGTCCAAAAATCAGAGAATAAACTCCAGGGATGTTTTTGGAGATTGATTTGGCCGGTTTGAGTGTTGAAATGCGTCAGTTTCTTCGTGACGATATTGGCTTCACCTGGGCCGTTTTCACCATATAAATCTGCGGCTTGTTCTGCTGTCATCGTGGTGTCATGCAGCCGTTTAGCTCCCTTTAATTCTCCCTTATCATTAATGAAAGTGGGGCCTTGGATACCGTCAGCACCTAATAAGCGCATTTGCTCATGTAAGGTGCGCCCATTTTGATGAGCATAGACTTTAACCATGTGAAAAGCTTTGCGACCTTTTCTGCTGAAGCGTGAAGATTCTTCGGCAACATCGTTAGAGTTTTTCCAATCAAAGCCATCAAAGCCCATCCGCTGGGCGAGTTGAGCGATAATCCACCAATCTGGTTTTGCATCGCCCGGTGCATCGTAGAATTTTTGATAAAGACGCAAACGGCGTTCACCATTAGCCCGCATAAAATCTTCTTCGCCCCAAGTTGCAGCAGGAAAAACAATGTCAGCAAATTGAGCACCGATAGGATTACGGAGATAGATGTCTTGGTCAATAACTACCATCCCGCCAGAATCTGCACGTCTTTTGAGGGTTTCAATAATTTCCTGTTTGTCGTGACTACGCACTTGATGAGGGTTAGTAACCACCAATTCCTGAAATCGCTTTTGTAAACCTTGGGAACCACTCATGGCTTGAATCCAAGTTGTACCAATGACATGTGCCATACGAGTATGACCAGAAACCAGCCAACGGTCGGTGTCCAATGCGCGACGACGACGGCCTGGCACTTTTTCCGGTGATTTATTACGAGGTAATTTTCCACCCCGTTGTCCACCCCGTTGATGTCCGCCAAAACGCCCAACAACTCTCCCAGGACGACCACCCGCACCGCAAATAGTGGCAAGAGAAGAAATGGCATTGGTGTTACCGGTATTGTTTGACCAGTAAAAACCTTTCTCAATACCGAATGATGTGTTGACACGGGAGCCATCAGCTTTGGGTTTAGCGATCCATTCTGCCGCTTTTTGGATTTTTTCGGCATCAACGCCAGTAATCTCTGATGCTTGAGCAAGTTCATACTCTGGTTGGGATAATAACCATTTTTTGTAGTCTTTAAAACCTTTGGTTTGGAATTTACCCCAAGTCGTGCGCCATTGCCAAGGCGTGTTACGAGTCCCTTGTCCAAAACCGGAATCAGATTCCCATTTGTTGTTAACCCACTTTTCAATCCATTCCTTATCTTCCCAGCCATTTTCTACAACGATACGTGCGATAGCCCCCAACAAGACTGTATCGCTACCCGGATAAACATCAAGATGTAAGCCGCCCATCTTTTTGGCATAAGTAATGCCGGCGGTTTCACGCGGATTAACCATGATGAGTTTCATCCCTTTCTGCACCCCTTTCATAATATGTTGGGTGAACAGGATGGTTTTGGTTTCATAAGGATCGGTACCCAAACACATCAGCACATCAGCAGAACCCCAATCATCATAAGAAGGTCCAAAGTTGTCAAAACCAGCGTCCCGAAAACCAGGGGTAGATGTAACATCGGAAGGCGTATCGTGGAAAGTGAAACTGGCTGTGTTAACGTGACGCAGTGCAAATTTGCTGATAGCGTAAGTGTTTTCAATATACTGATAGGAATACGTTTTCACCGAATAGGCGTTAGCACCATGTTTAGCAATCACATGTTTGGCAACTTCGGCGGCAACATCCAAAGCAAAATCCCAAGGCACTGGTTGTAAAGTGCCATAAATCCGCATCATTGGAGAAGTTAAACGGTCGCGCGTTGGTGTTTTGGGATTGTAGCATTTTTGTGCAATGATTCCGCCACGTATACTAGAATCACCATTGGTATTAACCGTTGTGGCATCTTTGTTAGGCGTGATGATAACATTGTGAGGAATATCCTTATGCATCACAACATTATGTTGTGCTGGGGCAACCCAGTCTTGTAGAGGACTACTCGGAAAGTCAATGCCAAAGGCATTTTCCGATGCTTTAACACCACCATCACCAGAACCAATCGGCCAGCGATAGACTTTGTAAGCACACGCCACAATGCAATAATCACAACAGGTTGTTAGTACATCAGCGTGTTTGGGGGGTAATGGGACTTTGTCCTCGGGGAGATAGTAATTCGTAGCCATTGATTGTTCTCCTATACGTTCATCAGGTTTTCGTTGCGCCCAAACAGTAAGCCCATCAAACCTACTGCGTAAATGTCATCGCCCTCTAGTTCTAGCATGACTTGTGGTAAGCTTTGATAGGCTTGACCAGAAACAATGATGCCGTGACGGCGCAAATCATAGACTGATAAGTGAAAAGGACATTGGCCTAATGTGCGTTGTTCTTCAGTCACTTGATAACTCCCTTGTAATGGCCCACCTTGATGGGTACACAAATAGCTAAAAGCGACAACATCACGTTGGGAACCTATCCCCCCACCGGCTTTGACTCCGCCCATTTTTACCAGTATACAAGAGGCATTTTTACCATTGTCTGGATAGTTAAAATCAATGGGTTCATTGTCTTTCAATTCGCTGAGTTTAGCAAGAAATGTGCGTGGATAGCCCACAACACGAGCGTTGACTTCTCTTGCTTGTGCTGTTCCCGGAAATAAAGTAATCGTTGTGGTACTGGCAGCTGCTGCGGTACTTCCACTGTAAAGCAAAAACTGCCGACGATTTAGCATACACTGACCATGTGCAGCCGCAGATTCGTCATAAGTGTCTTTGGACATCAAAGTAACTCCTGATAATGGATGGTAAATTGGAGTCCAAACCTTTAGGTTTAGGCATTCCAAAGCTGAAGCTTTGGACTCCTTTAATCCGGAGTCCAAACCTTTAGGTTTGGGTTTTTCCAAGATAAATCTTGGACTCCTTTCAATTATTTAACGAGCAATTGTAATTCTGCTTCTGTAAACAAGGGCGCGTAATCTGGTAATTTTGGTCTATCAATAGCGATTTCATCGCCAGAAAATGCTTCTAAGAAAGCCACAAGGTCTTCTTTTTCTTCATCTGTTAAACCGAGTGGTTTGATGAGTGAACTTTTGTTTTCTGGCCAATCTGTAGTTCTGCCAATTTCTCCTTCCTCTTCGGGTTCGGCGAATCCGCCCCGATTGTAGAAGTCAACCACTTCGTCAAGACCGTAAAAAGCACCATTGTGCATGTATGGGGAAGTGTACAGGGTATAACGTAAGGAAGGTGTGCGGAATTTACCTTTATCCCACTCATTTTTAGAACGGAAATATAAACCGGCATCTGCTTTTGCAGTGCGATATAATTCTTCATTCGCACCTTTAGCGTAATATTCAAAACGGAAAGTAATTTGTGCTAAACCATCTTCTTCCCAACGCATTGTGGGTGGTACGCCGATGTTATAGTAACGTTGATTTGTGGCTAAGGGGCCATTATGACAAGCGATACAGTTAGCTTTTCCATTGAATAATGCCATCCCTCGTTTTTGTTCTTCAGTGAGGGCTTCTTCATCACCTTGCAAGTATTGATCAAGTGGTGTATCGCGTTGTACCATAGTACGTTCAAAGGCTGCAATGGCTTTCCATGCATTGCCAATAAGCGGCCATTGATCACCAAAGACTGCTTTAAAGCGTTTACGGTATTCTGGAATTAAAGCTAAACGCGCTTCCATGAGGTCGTTTTCACCGTTACCTGCAACGCCTCCTTTTGCAGCAGAAGGGGCTTGTGCTTCTAAAGAGGGTGCTGAACCTGCCCAAAACAGTTTGGCATAGTAGGCAGAATTCACGATAGTTTGGCTATTACGCCAATGAACAGTGCCTGGATAACCCCTAGAAATTTCGTCACCCCAGCCCCAACCTTGATCAGGATCGTGACAAGTTGCACAAGCCATCGAAGTATCACCGCCTAAACGTGGATCAAAAAACAACAGTTTGCCGAGTTCCACTTTGGCATCTGTCTGTTTATTATCGGCAGGTACTGGGGGATGACCTAACGGTGCAAGTGCGGGTGGTTCTGCTGCCAGCGTAAATTGACTTAATGAGGCGATAACAACGATAACGGTTGCCAGCCCTGTGATTTTTAAATAACGATACATATTTTCCTCCTTCAGGCTAATTGCGAACATTACGCCAATCTTCGATTGGCTCGTATTCATTTGGGTATGCGTCAGTCCAGACATGTTTTTCTGTTGTTAAGAGTTCTCCAGAAAGAGCGAGCAAAAAAGCAACTAGTTCTTGTTTTTCGCTGTCAATTAAGTGAAGTGGTTTCAGCAAAGTATCTTTATTGCTGTCTGTACCACCACCGTTATTGTAAAATTCTACAACGTCTTCTAAGGTTTGTAACATACCGTTGTGCATGTAAGGCGCGGTGTATTTTAATTCTCGCAGTGTTGGAGTCATAAATTTGCCCATGTCACTGCCATCGGCTTTGTGGGTTTGTACGTGTGTACCGGGATCGCGCTTCAAATTCATGTAATTCTCGTTACCCATAAACATGTTATAAGCAATGAAGGCTTGATGACGGAATGGATCACGGAAAATATCAAAGTTTTCAGGCACACCTGTATTGTGACTACTCCCATCTGAAAACAGTGGCCCGTTATGACAGGCGGTGCAATTTGCTTTACCTGTAAAAAGTGCCATACCTCGTTTAGCAGACTCTGACATCGTACCCGTATCAAAAGGTGCGCCGCGAGAGGTGAGTGTTTTTAGATATTCAGGAATAGCTTTACGTACCTTGCCATTAGAAGGTTCGCCATAGCCGGCTTTTTCAAACATATCTAAATAAACAGCGTCTTGTTTGAGGCGTTCCTGCATGATACGCATGTCCATATTCATGATGTAGTCTTCCGTGATCATACCACGAGTGACATCATTAAGATTGGTACCAATACGCCCATCGTGCATCCATACTTTTTTATGGCTAGTGTTGATTAAGGTGGGGGCATTACGGAAATGCTTATTCCCCGGATATCCATCGGATAGTGCCTTGTTAGTGGAGAACCCATATTTTGGGTCATGACAGCTGGCACAGGAAATAGCCGAATCCCCCGATAATCGTGTATCAAAAAATAACCGCTTGCCTAATTCCGCCTTAGCTTGGT
This sequence comes from Candidatus Parabeggiatoa sp. HSG14, assembly GCA_030378085.1. Classification (GTDB taxonomy): domain Bacteria; phylum Pseudomonadota; class Gammaproteobacteria; order Beggiatoales; family Beggiatoaceae; genus Parabeggiatoa. The sequence goes on along the minus strand of JAUCGK010000157.1, from coordinate 2,615 downwards.
TGATTTTAAGCGGTGGCAATGGACCGATATCTGGTGTTTCTGCCATTACGTCTAGATTAGCAGTTAATGCTACTGCTAGACTCATTGAGATCGTCAAAAGACGATGCTGCTTAATCCGCTTTCTCATGTAGCTTTCCTCCGTTTGTTAATTTAAAAAAGAAATCCAAAGCTGAAGCTTTGGACTCCAGACTACCGTTTTGTTAATTTAAAAAAGAAATCCAAAGCTGAAGCTTTGGACTCCAGACTACAACAGAAATTCTTTTTAGTCTTTCTAATCTTCAAGATAGTATTCGCGTTTTTTTCCGTCCACCGAATGAACGATAGCCTGATTTACTTGATAAGCATCTCCTTTAGGTAAAACAAGAAAATCAAGGTCATATTTCCTGCCATCGGTGGAAATGAAGTCTGCACAACTGACAAAAAAATCACCTTTTTTCATAATGTCGCTGTGCAATTTATCAAGATGAAGACTAACCAGTTCACCGATTTTGGAATCGTAGTGAAGCATGATTCCATTTTCAGAGGAGTGTGTTACAACAAAGTTACTCATTGCTGCCTGAATAGAGGCACGTTGAATACCTTTGATAGAGGAGTCATTCTCTGCCGAAACAGTCATAGGCAAAGTTAATGACAAAGCTAATGCACAACCTACAAAGAAAGTGGGTTTTAGCCATGAATGATATTTAAGCATGATTTTCTCCTTGTTGAGTTAAATTTTGAAGCATTTGCCTAGAAATATACTCCAAACAGGATTTAAGACCTGCCAGGTTTAAAAAACCTGGCAGGTCTAGCTTACTCATATTTATGAGCGATAAAAGTGGATTCATCGCCTTCAAAAAAAATAAATTCTCCATCAATGATGTTGTTATTATCCGATTGGATTTGTAACCAACCACGACCACTTGCGGGATCGTTTTCATCTGTGCCGTCCCAAGAAAATTCAAAACGTTTTTTACCTAAATGTTTAACAATTTTTCCATCAATACTGCCAGAGACTAAACCAAATTGAAATTCACCTGAGTTATGGGAATCAACTTCTATGTAAGCTTGAACTTCCATATTAAAATAGTCTTCATCCCACTGGCTCATTTCTTTGATGTGCCATGTACCTTCAAATTCCATATTATTTTTCTCTATAACTTTAAAAATCAATTATAACTTGACAATGTTACTTTCCAAAATAAATTTTGGAGCAAGATAAGAACTATCAAAATTTAAGGTTGAAGTCAATACGGAAGCGGTTGCCATCTTGTGGATCATCGGTGATGGTTTCTACTGAATAAAAACGAGCAACGATATTGAGATTTTTTACAGCTTGATAAGCTGCACGGAATTCGTGTCCTTTTATATTACTGCCTTGTTCATTCCAACGTCCCCAGTCATCTTGTGCGTAAGAGGAATTGACTGCAAACGTTTCAATGTGGGAATAATAGTAACCCAATAGCCAATCGCCCTTATTTTTCAATTGTCCCAGTTTAGCGGAAAAAACATAACCATCGGTGTCGTCATGGTTAGCTGCGGTAAAAGGATCGATATCTGTCTCGGAATAACCTTTGGCATTGTGCATGTAGTCTAATCCCAACGCCAGTGGTAAAGTACCTGCTTTAAATTTGCCTTGTAAACTCGCTATCCAAAGCCGGTAGTCTCGTTTACCATTGTTATCCCAAAGGCTTTTATGTTCAGCATCCTTATCATTTTCAGGATTTGCATAAAACCCCATAAATCCTGCCGCTGCTGTGAATTTATTTGCACCAACCTTTGTAGATAATACGGCTTGCGCTAAACCAAGACTGCCAGAAAATTTTTGCATACCTGCGGGTAAACTCAAATAACCGGTATTAATTGCTATCCCAGTACCCCCAAAATTTTTCTTGAAACCGGCAGCAATACCAGCAGGCGTGGCATCATCATCCCAAAACATTTCGTTTTGTTTCCAAAATGGAATGCTATTTCTACCCACCCAACCCCAAGCACCGTTATTTTTTACCTTAAAAAACCACTTGTCAAGATTGAAATGGGCATCTCCCGTGTTGTTATCATCAAAATCTACGATGGTGATATGGGGGGAGACGTGATTATCATCAGAACCACTACGTAAACGGGCACCAACAGCTAACCAGTCTTCGTGGTCATAATTCAAATTGACACGGGCGCGGATGCGGGCTCGGTTTCTATCCTCGCGTTCTGAGCCATTTGTTTTGTGTGAATCCCAATCGGCTTCCAAACGAAAACGGAAATCCCCTGATAAAGAAATATCAGCTTGAACTGTATTTGGTACTACCATTGTACAGGTGGTCAAAATTCCTGCAACCAAAGTTGGTAATGCTTGTCTTAGTTTGTTTGCAATCCTATCCATAGCCTAATTCTGTTACCTCAAGTTTATAGTGTTTATCTCACTGCCATTTAAGTTAAGGATTTTTTTGAGGGCAAGCACAAGGGATTGCTCCTACAAATCAATTGCTGGGGCAATCCTTTATGGCTGCCCTTAACTTAATGGTAGTGAATGTTTATCTGGAAACGAGTTTATTTTATATCGTATCATTTTTTTTGATATAAGAATTTAATAATGTCCACGTTTAAACCTGACAGGTTTTGAAAACCTGTCAGGTTTGGTT
>JAUCGK010000156.1 GCA_030378085.1 Candidatus Parabeggiatoa sp. HSG14 | reverse complement strand
TCCCTCCCCAGGTTTCACCTGGGGCTATTCACATTCAACCCCTTCGGGGTTTTCCGTTAGGTTATAAGCGGGAAAATAGAAATGCGTCCACCGTTACATTAATGACCTGGAAAATGGGAATGCGCCCGTGACATTCCAACGTTATACTCATATCAAAAGAAAGAATATGAAAATAATAATTAACAAATTTAAAAATTTATTCGTTTCCTACGGGAGGCGAGAAAGTCTAAACCTTGTTGCACGATTTCACCAATTACTCAAACTTGCGGGTTTTGATGCCTGGTTTGATAAAGTGAATATTCCCGATGGGGATGACTATGCCAAGCGCATTAATCACGGGATTGAGTCAGCGCACAACTTTGTTTATGTCATGGCTCCCCGTTGTTTGACATCCCCTTATTGTTTGGTTGAGTTGGAATATGCGCGTTTACTCGGAAAACGGGTTATCCCTATTAACCAAATGGTCATTTTTGACACCCCTAAACAAGAGTTGTCAGAGGGGGATAAACAAGTGATGGTGGGATTTTATAAATTTCATAATTTGCCAGACCAAAATATCCAAACCACAGGAGACGTGTTAAAGCGTTCTCATGATTTGCTTGAAAAAAGGGATTGGCTGGATGCTAAAGAAAAAGTGTCTGATGACGATTGCCAACGTTTGTTTGACTGGGCGCAAGGGTATGAAAACAATTGGGCTAAGCACGATAATCTTGATGAGTTAAAATCCATTAAATTACCGGTGTTTGGTAAGGCGATTGATACCCTTGATAGCGTGGCGGAACGCTTAATGGCGGTGCTGGATAGGCAAGCCGATTATGTCCATCGTCATACGGAAATTTTGGCTAACGCGCTACATTGGCAAAAAAACCAAAAAGCCACCCAACATTTATTAGTGGGTAAAGAGCGCACTGAGGCGGAAGAATGGCTATTGACGGAATTTTCAGCGGATAAACAACCCCCCTGTTTGCCCTCAGCTTTAGTTTGTGAGTTTATCTGCGAGGCGCGTAAAAATGCCGAAAACATGATGACGGATATCTTTATCTGTTATGACGTTGAGCATGATAGAGAAATTCGAGATAGCGTGATCCAATCCTTATCACGCTATGCCAAAACGACGTGGACACACGATAAGGATATCCAAAAGGGAGCTGGTTATGAACGTGCTATCGAAATGGGAATTGAAAATTCAGACAATTTCTTCTACTTCATTTCGCCCCACTCGATAGCCTCTAAATATTGCCAACGCGAATTAGAACACGCACTTAAATACAACAAACGCATTGTCCCCCTATTAATTGCCGAAACAAAAGAAACCGATACGCCAAAAGTCTTGCGTGAATTGCAGTACGTTGATTTTACGGATAATACTTGTCAGGCGGATTATGACAGCGATATCGATGACATCCTTAATATACTGAGACATGACCACGAATATTATGAGCAACATAAAATGTTGTTGGCTCGCGCTTTGAAATGGGAGAGTGAAAATCATAAACCGTCCTTTTTATTGCGGGGGCATAATTTAGACAATGCCAAAACCTGGCTGCGGCTTTCTGAAAAACGGGAGCAACATTCCCCGCTCGCTTTACATAAAGAGTTGATAACCGCCAGTGAAGCGGCAAAAGGTCAATTGGGTACCGAAGTCTTTATCTCTTACTCTCGCAAAGACGGTGATATTGCTCGACAACTGAATACGGCATTACAACAAGCGGGTAAAACAACTTGGTTTGACCAAGAAAGTATCAGTACGGGCGTTGATTTTGAAAAGGAGATTTTTAAAGGTATTGATGGCTCGGATAACTTTTTGATTGTGTTATCGCCAGATGCGGTGGAGTCGGAATATTGTGAAAGTGAAGTCAATTACGCCAATGAACAAAACAAGCGTGTTATCACTGTGTTATACCGCAAAGTTGACCCGGCGAAAATGCCAAAATCCTTGCGGGTAATTAATTGGATTGATTTTAAGGATACGCCTTTTGATAAATCTTTTCCGGAGTTGATTCAGGCAATTGAGTTGGATAGGGAACATGCCCATCAACACACGATATTGCAACAACGGGCGAGCGATTGGGCTGAAAATAATCGCAGCGGTGACTTTTTGCTGAATATTACGGCGTGTGATAATGCCGAAAGTTGGCAAAATATAGCTTTGGAGGGGGAAAAGCAGCCGACTCCGACTTCATTACAGCAAGAGTTTATTGGTAAAAGTCGCAGAGCAATTCAGAAAGCGAATCGACGACGGAATATTTTTTTTAGTTTTGTAGGTGTTTTAGCGATTTTGGCGGTTATTTCAGCAATTTTTTCTGTTTTCAAAATGAATGAAGCTGAACAGGCTAAAACGGATGCTTTGGCTCAGAAGAACTTGGCGGAACAGGCTAAAACGGATGCTCTTACTCAGAAAAAAAGAGCTGAAACGGCTTTAATTAGTGCAAAAGAATCCGAAAAGCAGGCTTTATTAGCTAAACAAGAAGCAACGACAGAACGCGATAAAGCTAAAGATGCTCAAGCAGAAGCGGAAACTCAGCGTAAAAAAGCAGAACTGTTTTACAAAGAAATCTTCAAGACAACCGAATTGACTAAGGAAGAAGCCAAAAAAATCGCACAACGATTTGTTGAAAAAGAAGGAACCGTATTTCGTGACCCATTTTTGAAAGGTGGTAGTAAAGGCCCTGAAATGGTATGGCTTCCTGCTGATAAGTTTCGTATGGGTGGTATTTTTGGTGGGGGTAATAAGAATGAACGACCAGTGCATAACGTGTCGATTAAACGTTTTGCGATAGGACGTTATGAGGTGACTGTGGGTGAGTTTCGGCAATTTGTAGAGGCAACAGGGCATGAGACTGAAGCCGAAAGAAAAGAGGGTTGTGATGTTTACAAGGAAGACCGTTGGCAATATGTAAAGGATGCCAGTTGGCGTAATCCTTATTTTGGCCAAGCCCAAGCAGATGAACAGCCCGTCGTCTGTGTCAGTTGGAACGATGTGATAGCTTATACTCACTGGTTAAGCGAACAGACGGGCAAAACTTACCGTTTGCCTAGCGAAGCACAATGGGAATATGCCGCGCGCGCGGGCAAAGAAATGCCTTATTGGTGGGGCAAAGAGATTGGCGAAGGTTGGGCCAATTGTAATGGTTGTGGCAAGGGGGAGAATAAACAAATGGCTCCCGTCAATTCTTTTCCTCCCAATCCTTTTCCTCCTAATCCTTTTGGTCTTTATCACATAACGGGTAATGTTGAAGAATGGATTGCTGACCCTTATGACAATTATAAAGAGGTGTCTAACGATGGCCAAATATGGGAAGAAGGGAATGCTCTTTGCCCTCGTGCATCTCGTGGTGGTGCATGGTCAAACCGAGCAATAAACGTGCGGCTTGCGTATCGTAATTTGTTCGGTAGCTCGCTTGACTATAGTAGTTCCAGCCGGGGGTTCCGCGTTGCAAGGCTAGAAATAGAAAAATCACTGACCAAAGCAGAGAAGAATCCAACGAATAAAGCCAAATTGCTGTGCCAGTCTGTAGAAGAAGAAAAGATATTCCATCATCATTTGAGAGACGGTGGAACTGGACCAGAAATGGTGTGGATTCCAGCCGGAACTTTCAAAATGGGCGATATTCAAGCGGGTGGCGATTCTGATGAAAAACCAGTACATGAGGTGTCAGTGGAGCGTTTTGCGATGGGGCGTTATGAAGTGACGTTTGCTGAATATGATAAATTTGCAGAGACTACAGGTAAAAGCAAGCCTAGTGATGCAGGTTGGGGGCGTGGTAATCGTCCGGTAATTAAAGTTTCTTGGCATGATGCTATGGCTTATACACAATGGCTAACTGAACAAACTGGCAAACACTATGATTTACCCAGCGAGGCTGAATGGGAGTATGCGGCACGAGCAGGTACAGAAACGAAATATTGGTGGGGAAATGAAATTGGTAACAATCGTGCTAATTGTGATAATGACTATTGTGGTGATACGTTTGAATACACATCACCAGTAGGGTCTTTTAGTGCCAATCCCTTTGGTTTATATGATACCGTGGGCAATGTTTGGGAGTGGGTTGCAGATAGTTGGCACAAAAACTATACAAACGCTCCCAATGATGGTAGAATTTGGTCGGAGGGTGCAGATAAGCGTTACCGAGTGCTGCGTGGTGGCTCGTGGGACAACTACAGTACCCATTCCCGTGCTGCTTACCGTAGCAGGTACGACCCAGACGACCGTTACAGCAGCAGAGGTTTTCGTGTTGTTCGGCGTGTGGTTGCGCGGATTCCTTAATCTCTTTTACTTTTTTCCCTTTTTTCCCTTTTATACTTCTTTATTTTTTTCTTTTTTACTTTTTTTTTGTTTTTTTTCCCTTTTTTACTTTTATTCTTTTTTACTTTTATTCTTTGTTTTTGCGCCGAAGGCGCGATTTTTTTTTTGCTTTTTTCAGGAAAACCTTTAACTACAAGGATTGTATATAATAAGGGATTTATAAGAAAGGATTTTTCTCGTCTCTATCTGTTAAGCCAGGTAGGGTGGGCAACATCTTTTTTTGCCCACCACAAGTACTCTCTTGAGAATCTCTGGCACAATATTTCATTCTTTTTCTAAATCTAAACTTTTTTCACTCAATAGGTTATATATTTGTGAAATCGAATGGTGGGCAAAAAAAACGTTGCCCACCCTACTATCTGACTTGGTTTTTAATCCTTTATTATATACAATCCCAGTAGTTCTTGGTTTTTAATCCTTTATTATATACAATCCTTGTAGTTCTTGGTTTTTGCTTGTCTCTCTGAGGGGGCAAAAACGGGGTAGGCACTTCCGAGTGCTGCGTGGTGGCTCGTGGAACAACAACAATACCAATACCCGTGCTGCTAACCGTAACAGGAACAACCCAGACAACCGTAACAACAACAGAGGTTTTCGTGTTGTTCGGCGTGTGGTTGCGCTTATTCTTCACAGTCAGAGCTGGTCAATGGGAATTGGCCGGGTGTACAAAGAAGAATCCAGACCTGCTCCGGTGATGAGGGCGACTTCATCCAAATATAAAGCCTGATTGAGTGGCTTGGTAAGCTTTACGCTGAAGACTCGCTCATATCTTTTTCGTTCCCTTACGGCCTTTTGTAATAGGGCTGTTCGGGAACGCCTTTCTTAATTTCCTCCTAAAAAAACAGCTTTTCAAAACTCTTTAACCCACCTGGCTAAATTTTTTCATTCAGTGGTTTTTTATTTGTGAAATCAAAATGGTGGGCAAAAAAAAACGTTGGCTACCTGGCTGAACCATAAATTTTCAGGTATTATGAATTTTTGGAAGGGGGCAGGCAACGTCTTTTCTTGCTCACCGCCTTCTAGCACAGTGGTGGGCAACCAAAAAAACGTTGCCGGCCCCCTACAAAATACCTGAAAATTTGTGCTTTGGTACTTATCATATCTGGAGAGATATTATGAATCCACATGAGAAGTTTCAAGTCCATGAACTATGGACAGAGCAGTTTGAAGAGCGACCAAAAAATACGGTTGTTGATACATTAATTATTCACTCAATGCATAATCCTGAATCTAAAGATAAATTTTCAGCGGCTTCATGCAAAGCATGTTTAGACAAATATGGTGTTTCAACACACTATATTATTGATCTAAACGGAAAGGTGTGGATAACGGTGAAAGAAGAAAAAAGGGCATGGCATGCTGGGACAAGCAAGATGCCAGACCCAAACGATGGACGAGAAGCGGTAAATGATTTTAGTATTGGGGTAGAATTAGTGGGAACAGAAGACACAAACTTTACTGAAGCTCAATATCAAGCTTTAACACAACTGACAAAAGATATTATGTCTAGGCACAACATCAATAATATCTATGGACATTCTGATATTGCTCCCGAACGAAAAACTGATCCATGGGGGCTTGATTGGGTACGATATAGGCAAAATGTCTTACAGTGTTCTAATAAGCAGAATTCGTTGTTTTGTGATGCTGCGTTTGGATAATGACACTGATGTTACGCATGGTGTTTCTACGAGATTCAATGTTCAAAATTTATTTTGCAAGGGGGTTGCACTTTAAGTTGGCAAAATGAATTTTGCACTCCCGTTTGGAAGCTATCTGCGTAACATCAGTTATGAACTACAATTTCCTTTAATTTCCTAAGCTAATACCCACACGATGCGCTGTTTCTATCCAAGGGTGATCAAGCGGTATTGTTTTACGCTTTCCAACCACTTCTTCTAATGGCACAGATTCAATATATTTTCCTTTAACGGCTGTCATAACACCATAGTGTTCTTCGTTAATCAAAGAAACACAGGTTGTTCCTAATTGAGTTGCTAATAAACGATCTATAGCTGAAGGAGTACCACCACGTTGTAGATGTCCTAAAATCGTAACTCGTGATTCTAAACCTGTTAAATTTTCCAGTTGCTTACTAAAATGCAAGGTATTATCAATTTGCTGAGTTTTTAATTTATCTAACTTGATTTTAGCCTTCTTCTTATCTTCTTTCTTTTCAGCTTTTTCTTTTGCTTCCACGGCTGTCCGCATAATCTTTGCTTCTTCTATTGACAAGGCACCTTCGGCAACAGCAACAATGCTGAAATTTTTACCGTGACGAAGGCGGTGACGAATAGCATCAGCGACAATCTGAATATCGTAAGGCATTTCAGGAATCAAGACGACATTAGCTCCCCCCGCAATACCAGCACCTAAAGCAAGCCAACCGGCATTATGTCCCATAATCTCTACAATAATAATACGGTGGTGACTGTGGGCTGTGCTATGTAAGCGATCAATAGCTTCTGTCGCAATAGTAAGTGCCGTGTCAAAGCCAATGGTGCTATCTGTCATCGCGAGATCATTATCAATCGTTTTTGGGAGTGTAATGATATTTAGCCCTTTTTGCATCAGGCGAAACGCATTTTTGTGAGTGCCGCCACCGCCAAGGCAAACCAATACATCTAAATGATTTTTCTGATAAGTCTCAACGATGGTATTGGTCATATCCAAAAATTTGTCCCCCATTGGCATACGATGAGGTTTATCACGACTGGTACCCAACAGTGTACCGCCAATAGTTAAAATGCCTGAAAGTGCCGTTTCATCCAAGCGCACTGTTCGGTTTTCTACTAAACCACGAAATCCATCATGAAAACCAATCACTTGCATGTCAAAAGCACTGAGGGCTGTTTTGCCAATCGCTCGGATAGCGGCATTAAGTCCAGGGCTATCGCCACCTGCTGTGAGTATGCCGACAGATTTTGCCATAAATATCTCCGGTATCTTAAGTTATACTTCAGAAAAGTGACGCTGAAACGTCACTGTAAAAAAATCTGTGATATGTAGAAACGCACGGCCGTCTCTACGTATAGCCATTTTTCATGATAAATATTGGATTCATCACAAGAAAATTTACAGCAAGAAATAATTTACCCGAATTGTTGAGTCAAACCTGACAGGTTTTTAAAACCTGTCAGGTTTAGTTGCCAATTTTATTTCATGCACATTCCTAAGGAATGAGGATTTAATAATTTCCCAAACTTGTATGTTCAAACCTGCCAGGTTTTTAAAACCTGGCAGGTTTCATTTCGGATTTTATTAAATCCTCATTCCTAAGTCACAATAAATGATATACCAACAGCCTAACACATCCTTTATCCCAAACCGTGGCAAGTCACATCGAAAGAGGGGATACAAGAAGTGTGTTGTTGGTAGATTAATTTTCGTGAGTTGCTTTAACCATTAATCATTCTATTCCTGATAAGCACGATAAAGTTTCATCACTTTTTTAACATAATTCTTCGTTTCTCGGTAAGGGGGAATTTTGTTACCATAGCGTTTTACTGCATTTTCGCCAGCATTGTAGCTCGCTAATGCCAACCGTTTGTTATTATTAAACATTTTTAACAAATCGTATAAGTAAAGAGCACCTCCATAGACATTGGCAGCAGCATCGGTACGATCTGTTACCCCATAACGTTTAGCTGTTGCTGGCATAAGCTGCATTAAACCAACAGCTCCTTTAGGCGAAACCGCATTAGGATTATAAGCCGACTCAACTTGAATAACGGCATGTAACAACGCTGGTTCTAAAAAGGTGCGAGTCGCAACGTCTTGTATCAAGGTACTATAATCATTAAAGGATTTAGAGTGAAGGTTACTTGAAAACGTTGGTATTGTGACACCACCAAGATAAATCAATTTGTAGCGCGTATCTTTGGGACTATCAGTGAGGTGGATGACTCCCTTAGAATCCACAAACTTATAAATTTTTACCGAAGAATTGGTGACTGGATCAGGATGTACCTTAACAGTAGGACGTTGATCAGGTGGACGATCAGAGTAATGCCGCACACCATCAATATCGACATAACTATAAATTTCACTCGCCTGTAGTACTAGATTGCTGCTTAACAATATTACACCTAAAATATTAACAACAAGATTGAATCTTTTCATCAGAATTTCCTTTTGAAGACAATCCAATCAAAGGCTTGGAGTAAAATTGAAGTGGCCTTTGAAAAGAGAGCAGCTAAAGATAATGGCAGTTTAATCAGTGTCAATAAAAATTGATTCAACTCCCCCTTAAGGAATGAAGATTTAATAACTTTCAAAACGCTTGAACCAAACCTGACAGGTTTTGAAAACCTGTCAGGTTTAAACGTGGACATTATTAAATCCTTAGTTTGGGATTTTATAAAATCCTCATTCCTAAGTGTCATCGCAAAAATAACTTACCAAAAAATCTCTCCTAATCTCCCTTTCATAAAGAGGTACTTGAGGAAAATGTGTATTTTATTTTTGCTTAATAACTAACTCCCATTAGGTTGGAAGTAAAATCAAACTATTTTTGATTAATCACTAACAAGGTCATCTACCATGGGCTAGAGCTGTCGCTCCAATATTTTCCTACCAATTATGGCATCCTTCAAAGTAGTTGACAGTTTGTATCCATAAAAACCAACAAAGATTTTGGTATGACTGTTATAATGTCTATTATAACGTTCATTAGTCAACCAAAATTCAGGGTTTTCAAACTGTTTTCGAGGCAAAAGTTTTTGCGCGCAAAAACTTTTACCTCGAAACTACTTTTTTTCAAATTTATACAATAAAATCATTGGGATACATGTTAAATAAAACGATTATGATGAAGGATGCCGAAAATTTGGTTAATAAATAACTTAACTCATTGAATTTCCCTCCCTTAAAAAACTAACTTTTTTTGTAAATATCCTAAAATTATTTAAATTTAAATGAAAACTAATGGTTTTTAGGTATCTTCTCAAAAAGTGTGGGTAAATTTGCCCAAACCTGACAGGTTTCCAAAACCTGTCAGGTTTTTTCCACAGAATTTAGGGAAGATACGTTTTTAGTTTATTTTACTTGTGAGTAAAGGTTAGTTAAAAAAAGAGGGATTAGGTTTGGAATCCTAATTTATTCTATGCCAGTTTGGCATCCTTCACATATAAATACCAATAAATTCCCCCAACAAGTACAGCACCACTAAAAATATTTCCCAAAGTAACGGGAATAAGATTATTAACAAGAAATGAGTAAAGATTCAAAGAATTGAGATCCCAAGTTGGATGAGCAGACATAACAACATCGGCAATAGCAGGATTTAACTTAGCAACCAATCCTGCTGGAATAATAAACATATTGGCGACACAATGCTCAAAACCACTGGCAATAAATGCCATCACAGGAAACCATGCGCCCAATATCTTTCCCATTGTATCTTGCCCAGCTGCAACAATAACTACAGCGAGACAAACTAACCAATTACAACCCATTCCTCTTGTAAATGCCTCCCAAAAACCAAGATGGGTTTTTTTATACGCAATAGATACTGCTTGAGCACCTATTTGGCTGCCATGTCCATCCCAAATACCACTCGTGTACATCATCCAAACTAAGAATAAACTGCCAATAAAATTACCCGCATAAACAATAGTCCAATTATTGAGGACTTGGTTTGTGGTCAAGGATTTATTTAACCAACCCATCGAAAGCAGACAGTTACCTGTAAATAGATCAGAACCTGCAACCAGGACAAGAACAAGAGCAATACCAAATACGCATCCTCCAATAAAGCTGCTGAATCCAACACCGAAATACCCTACCATATCGTGGGTTACTGTGGTCATTAATTGGGCAGCAAAAGCAATATAAGCTCCTGCGAGGAAAGATGAAACAACAATCTTGGCAACAGGCATACTGACTTTATAATTGCCAACGCCTATAAATGCCTGCGCTGTTTCAGCTGGGGTAAGAAAATTTTTCGCCATTATATTTTAAGTATCTCCTTATTTATTTAAGTTGAAAAAAGCTAAAATCCTAGCAATGCTGTTTTTAAGTTGTCAAGATAATTTTTCCTTATTTCTAAATTTTTGGGTAATTATTTAGCCAGATAATAAATTTTAAGGTTGAAAGTTGTCACCCTCTAAATCCAGTCAAGGTAACATTCTATGCGATGCTCAAGTTTTCTATAGATGCTACAAACAACCTAATTTATTCTAATGTATGGTTATTAAATATCTTGCTTAACTTTACTTTAATTTTCCTACAGTAAATTTTCTGGTAATAAGCTACAAGTTCTGCAACAAAGAACTCCAGACTATCACCAAAAAATTTATACTAGAAATTTACGTATCTTCTCAAAAAGTGTGGGTAAACTTGTCCAAACCTGTCAGGTTTTTTCCACCGAATTTAGAGAAGATACAAATTTATTTTAAAAAATTAACAAAAAAAGTGATAATCCGATTTTTATCTACCTTTCTATCAAATAGCACGGGTTGCTTGTTTCAACCATATTAGAGCATCGTTTTCTAACGCTGGTCCAATTTTTTCAAAAACCCTTTTGTGATAAGTATTTAACCAAGCAATTTCCTCTTCGTTTAACAATTGCGGTTCTATCAAATTTATATCAATGGGTGCAAGAGTTAACGTATCAAATCCCAGCATCGGTTGTTCACCACCATCAATCGCTTGAGGTTCTGTGACGATAATCAGATTCTCAATCCGAATGCCAAAAGCGTCCGTTTTATAATAACCGGGTTCATTGGATAAAATCATTCCTGGTTTAAGAACCACTTTATTGGGTGTTTTAGAAATACTCTGGGGGCCTTCATGTACAGATAGAAAACAGCCTACACCATGCCCTACACCATGATCAAAATCTAACCCAATCTGCCAAAGTGCATGTCGAGCCAGCACATCCAGTTGTGAGCCACTTGTTTTTTCAGGAAAACGACAAGTGGCTATGCGAATATGACCTTTGAGTACCCGTGTAAAACGATCTTTATGTTCAGAAGTCGGTGTACCAACAGCAATAGTACGAGTGACATCTGTTGTCCCATTTAGATATTGCCCGCCCGAATCAACAAGATATAGTGAATTTTGCGGTAAAGTTTTGTTTGTTTGAGGGGTTACTTGATAATGAACAATTGCCGCGTTAGTGCCAGCTGCAGAAATGGTATCAAAACTTAAATCCTGTAAGAAGCCTGTTTCTGCTCGGAATTGGGCTAAACGTTCAGCGGCTTGTATTTCATCAATACTATTAGTGATAGCATATTTATCTAACCAATGTAAAAAATGAGTCAGTGCTACACCATCTTTGTGATGGGCTGTACGAATGCCAGCTATTTCAACCGTATTTTTGCACGCTTTCGGTAATACACAAGGATCAGTATCTTTGATTATCTTGGCACTTGCCGCTTCAAGTCGTTTAAAAATCCAGATCGCCGCTCGTCCAGCATCAACTTGCACTGATTTTTTAGCGTGACCTAATTTATCAAGCATAGCTCCCAATTGTTGGGGCGCGTGACATGTCACTATATCTCCTAAATGTTCAAGTAATTCAGGTCCTTGTTTACGGCTATCCATAAACAAATCTACTTGTCCATTGACATAGATGATTGCAAAGCATAGCGGCAAAGGTGTACGTGGTACATCTCCACCACGAATATTCAATAGCCATGCAATAGAATCAGGTGCAGTTAAAACGGCAGCATCAACACGATTTTCTGCGAGGGTTGCGCCAATTCGTTCACATTTAGTTTGACCACTTTCACCAGCATAGCTGATGGAATAAGGTACAACGGCTGCTAATGGCTGTTCGGGACGATCTGTCCATATCGTATCTATGGGATTCGTATCGCAAGGAATCAATTCTCCACCAATTTTCTCACAAGCACGTTGTAATGATGCTAATCCATTAGGTGTGTGTAGCCACGGATCATAGCCTAACTTAGTAGTTGGTTGATGGCTAAGCCATTTTTCAGGCGAACAATCTTTTAAACTGTGGGGTTGGAACAGATTTTGATCAACTTGATCACGTACTGCTAGTGTATAGCGTCCATCTACAAAAATCGCTGAACCTTTTCTATGGACAATGGCCATTCCTGCAGAACCGGTAAATCCCGTCAGCCATTCAAGTCGTTGTGCAGAGGGAGGAACATATTCACCTTGATACTCGTCGGCATGGGGAACGAGAAAACCATCCAATCCACGTTTTTCTAGTTCAGTCCAAAGAACTTGTAAACGTTTAGCACTTTCTGCTTTATTTGAGGCTACTTGTTTTTCTTTCATATTCTATTATTTATAACGATATTTACCTAATTTTTCTTTCTGTAAAAAAACAGCAACAGATTTCTTTCTGATTAAGGACTGATGTTACGCACTGTACTTCAAAAGTGAATACCAGAGTAGTGCAAAATGAAATTTTGCTGATTGTAACAGATTTTGGGGATACCCCCCTAACCCCCCGTACACGGGTGGAACCAAACATCATT
>JAUCGK010000155.1 GCA_030378085.1 Candidatus Parabeggiatoa sp. HSG14 | reverse complement strand
TCCCTGATGCAAGATTACGTACCATAGCCAAACCTGTTAAACAAATTGACAATACCACACGCAAGATTGTTGCTGATATGTTTGAAACTATGTATGAAGCACCTGGCATTGGACTCGCTGCCACGCAAGTTAATATTCATAAGCAAATTATTACGATTGATTTATCAGAAGAAAAAAATCAACCTTTATGTTTTATTAATCCAAATATTCTCAGTAAAGAGGGTACACAATGTATTGAAGAAGGGTGCTTATCTTTACCAGACGTATTTGAAAAAATTGAACGTGCTGAACGTATCACGGTGCAAGCACTCAATCAACAAGGCGAAGATTTTACCCTAACTACTGATGGATTGCTTGCTGTGTGTATTTTGCATGAAATAGATCACCTTAAAGGCAAATTGTTTGTAGATTACCTTTCCTCTTTTAAACGTCAACGTATTCGTAAAAAAATGGTCAAAAACCAACGACAAAAAACTTTATAATATAAAAAACGAACTCCATTTTTCGATTTTCCTATAAAAATTTAATTTTTTATTTATAATTCTACTCTTTCTGTAGGATAATTCTCCATATAATGACCAAAAAACGTATTATTTTTGCGGGAACACCGCAATTTTCTGTGCCATGCCTGCTTACACTGTTAAATTCAAAACATACCGTTTGTGCTGTCTATACACAACCGGATCGAAAAGCAGGGCGTGGTCGTAAATTGCAAGCAAGTCCCATTAAATCACTAGCATTAGAGCATGAAATTGACGTATATCAACCTGTTAGTTTAAAAAATACAGAGGTACAAGCACAATTACGGACACTACAGGCTGACATAATAATTGTCGTCGCTTACGGGTTGTTGTTACCAAAAACAGTATTAGAGATGCCGCGTTTAGGTTGTATCAATGTACATGCCTCTTTATTGCCACGTTGGCGAGGGGCTGCGCCGATTCAACGTGCCTTGATAGCGGGAGATATCAAAACTGGTATTACCTTAATGCAAATGGATATAGGTCTTGACACAGGGGCTATGTTGAAAAAAGTCAGTTGTGATATTTTGCCAGACGATACCGGACAAACTTTGCATGATCGTCTGGCAGAGCTTGGAGCGCAAATTTTGGCAAACACAATAGATGATATTGAAAATCTGCCCACAACCCCACAGGATGATGGTCAAGCAACTTATGCCAAAAAATTGGAAAAGGCAGAAGCACAATTAGATTGGCAAGAATCTGCAAGTGTTTTAGAACGTAAAGTACGCGCTTTTAATCCTTGGCCTGTCAGCCAAGTTGACTTATTTGATCAAAGGTTACGTGTTTGGGCGGCTCAAGCTTTGCAAACCGAAACAATAACATTACCGATAGGCAATGTGTCACACTGTCAACGCGATGGCATTGATGTTGTCACAGCTTCTGGTATTTTGCGCTTGTTGAAAATTCAAAAATCGGGTGGAAAACCTATCACAGTGAATGATTTTCTTAACGCTCATCCTGAATATCGGCACGGTTAATGTGTCACAGACAATAAAAATTACAATCATTAACTGATGTTACGCAGATAGCTTCCAAACTTTCGTTTCAAATTCATTTTGCCAACTAGAGTACAACGCAAAATAAATTTTGTACTCCGCAAAATAAATTTTGCACTCCGTTATTCATTTTTGGAAGTGCAGTGCGTAACATCAGTCATTAATAAAGAATTTAGGGTAGTCCTAATTATAGATTCGTTACTTTGTTAAAAGCAAAGTTTTTTTGGCCCTCGCACAAAGCTTCGCTTTGAACTCCAATATCACTCTTCTGATTTTTGAAAAAATTTATGGATGCCCGTAGTGTAGCTACCCAAATATTGACTCAAGTAATATGGCATAAACATTCTTTATCGGATTGTTTGGATACTTATTTACCAGATTTAAATGATGCACGAGAACGTGCTTTGGCGCAAAATTTGTGTTATGGCGTATTACGTTGGCTCAGGCGTTTACAAGCTCTGTTACAATGTTTACTCAAACAACCTTTGAAAGATAAGGATTCTGATATTCAAGCATTATTATTAATCGGCTTATACCAACTTATTTATTTACGTATTCCTCCTTATGCAACAGCAGCAACTGTAAACGTAACACGCACATTAAAAAAAACGTGGGCGACAGGTTTAGTTAATGGGGTATTACGCAATTTTCAACGTAAAAGTGATATTTTGCTGGCAAAAGTAGACACCGACATTAGTGTGAAATTGGCACACCCAATCTGGTTATTAAAACGATTAAAAAAAGATTGGCCAACACAATGGGAAGCTGTGGCTCAGGCAAATAATTCTCATCCACCATTAACCTTACGAGTCAATAATCGTTGTTTATCGCGGGATGCTTATCTTGAACATTTACGGGAGGTTGGTATTGCCGCAACTCCCACACCTTATGTAGATTCTGGCATAACTCTTGATGTACCAATGGATGTACAAAATTTACCAGGATTTACACCCGTTAAATCGGCTGAAGTTTCTGATCTCAAAATAAATCAAGCCTCTCAAGGTGGGTGGGTTTCTGTGCAAGATGGATCTGCACAATTGGCAGCACAATTACTTGATGTTCAAGCAGGTACACGAGTATTAGATGCGTGTGCGGCACCCGGTGGTAAAACGGCACATCTTTTGGAACATTATGAAATAGATACCTTATTAGCGTTAGACAATAAATCAGACAGGATACCATTGTTGGAAAATACTTTGAGTCGTTTGCACCTAAAAGCTCAAGTACATTGTGCCGACGCGAGTCAGCCCGACACTTGGTGGGATGGTCAACTCTTTGACCGAATCTTGTTAGATGTACCCTGTTCAGGTAGTGGTATTATCCGCCGTCATCCAGATATTAAATATTTACGCAAGCCCAAAGATATTGTAGCGTTGACCATACAACAGGCACGTTTGATTGAGAAAGTGTGGCCCCTGCTTAAGCCTGGGGGTAAATTATTGTACGTCACTTGTTCTGTTTTTGCTGAAGAGAATTATCTACAAATCCAGAAATTTTTAAGCCAAGTAACTGATGCTTTAGAAACAGTGTTGTTGGCAGATTGGGGTCACGCACTGCCGATAGGACGACAAATCCTGCCCGGTGAAAATAACCTGGATGGTTTTTATTATGCGTGTCTTTCTAAAACAAATTAACGGGCATAAGTTAATAGGGCTGTGTCTGTTATTGTTATCTCATTTAACGTTTGCGGACTTTTCAATAAATGACGCAAAAACACACTTAGTTAACGAAGTCTATGTACTCAATGCTAATCTTAGTTACACGTTGACTGAAATGGTTGTCGAAGCGTTACAAAATGGGATATCCTTGCCTTTGACACTTACCATTGTCATTGAACGTGATCGCTGGTATTTGTGGGATGAAAAAATTACGACTTTGAAGCAACGCTATCAAATTAAATATTATGCATTTCGGAAGCAATACGTTATCAAATATCTCAATACTGGTATACAAAAAACTTTTGATAACTTAAATATCGCTTTAGCTCATCTGGGTCAACTTGAAGATTTTCCTTTGTTGGATAAACATTTAATCAAGGGTGATGAGCATTATTGGGTTTACTTGCATACCTATTTAGATATTGAATCATTACCCGTCCCATTACGCCCAATAGCATATCTATCTTCTCAATGGCGTTTAAATAGCAATTGGTTCTTATGTCCCTTGCAACCGTAAAAATAAAAAAAGGCTTAAATATCGGCACAGCACTCGTGTTGGGTGCCCTGTTAGTTTCGTTATTGATGATTGCCGATGCGCTTCAAAATTCTGAACGTTTTGAGCATTTATATTCAAGCCTATTACTTATCAATGCAATCGCATTATTGGCATTGTTAGCCGTAATAGGTTTAAATTTACGTCGTCTTTTCCATCAAGTACACGAAAAAAAGGTTGGTGCTGGACTAACAGTCCGCTTAGTGGGGTTATTGATCGTATTGTCTATTGTACCTGTCATTGTAGTCTATTATTTTTCCTTAGAATTTTTACATCAACGTTTGGATCATTGGTTTGATGTGAATATTGAACAGGCATTGACTGATGCTCTTGACTTAAATCGTGCTGCCCTAGATGGTCGTATGCTTGAAGCCTTGAAAAAAACAAAAGCGGCTGCTTACGAAATCTCTCTTGTAAGTGAACATAAGATTACTTTACAACTCCACAAGTTATGTAATCGGAAGGGTGCTTCCGAATTCACTTTATTAAAACCTAATGGACATATCATTGCTTCTAACAGCACCAACATTGAAAACACCAGTCATCCTCAAGAAGATGTATTGTTACAATTCAAACAATCAAATTCAGAAAGTTATATTAATTTAGAGCCTATTGTTAACAAAGGTTTACACATTCGTGTAGTTGTTAAAATACCTCAAAGTCAACAAATGCATTTGTTACAGGCGTTGTATCCTATTCCGGCTCGTCTAGATGAATTGGCAAAAAGTGTAGAAATCGCTTTTGGAAATTACCAGAAAAAAGCGTATTTACAACAACCTTTAAAACTCAGTTTTACCCTTGTTTTATCTCTCGTGTTATTGTTGAGTATTTTGGGTGCTGTATGGATAGCATTTTTTGCAGCACATCGTTTTGTTGCACCATTAAGTCATTTAGTAGAAGGCACTCATGCTGTTGCACAGGGCAATTATGAAAAACAATTACCTGTTAAGCACTTAGATGAACTTGGTTTTTTGGTACAATCTTTTAATGAAATGACTCGAAAAATAGCCCAAGCACGCGATGAAGTCAAAAAAAGTCAACGAGTCGCAGATAGCCAACGCGCTTACTTAGAAGCTGTATTAGAACGTTTATCTTCAGGCGTGATTTCACTCAATCGTGAACAACGGTTACGCACTGCTAATCCTGCGGCTGCCCAAATTCTTGGTTTACCTTTAGAGGAACTGTTAGGTAAAACCTTAACGCAATTGCAAGAAAATCATTCTACACTACTGCCCTTATGTTATTCGATTCATCCTCATTTATTCACTCATGCTCAAGATTGGCGCGAAGAAATTACTTTATTTGGGACTAATGGGCGTAAAATATTGATGTGTCAGGGAACAGAATTATGGCGATCACAGTCCCAAAAACAACCAGAAGGCTATGTCATTGTATTTGATGATATAACAACCCTTATTCAAGCGCAACGAAGTGCGGCTTGGAGTGAGGTTGCCCGTCGGTTAGCCCACGAAATCAAAAACCCATTAACACCAATCCAATTGTCAGCTGAGCGTTTACGGCATAAATATTTACACAAGTTACCTGACAAGGATGTAGCCATTTTAGATCGTATGACTCATACGATTATTCAGCAAGTCGAAGTCATGAAAGAAATGGTCAATGCCTTTTCTGATTATGCAAGAAGCCCTTCATTGGTTATGCAGCCTTTAAATTTGAATCAATTGATTGAAGAAGTGCTTGGGTTATATCAGCAAATCCCAATCAACACTTTATTTGAACAGGCACTCCCAAATATTAAAGCAGATCATGGACGTTTGCGGCAGGTATTACATAACTTAATAAAAAATGCACTTGAAGCTAAACCCACTGATAATTCTATTACTATTAGCACCAGATATTTAGCAGATTCGTGTTTTGAATGTATAGAACTCCGTTTATCAGATCGGGGGCCAGGTATTCCGAAATCATTGCTTGATAAGATTTTTGAACCTTATGTAACAACTAAAACTAAAGGAACTGGACTTGGTTTAGCCATTGTCAAGAAAATTATTGATGAACATAGTGGTACGGTGTGGATAGAGCAAGTAGAAAATATGTGTGTTGTGATTCGTCTCCCCGTAATGGGTGGTCGTTGCAAATTTAATAATGAACAATGTAAAATATAAAAATGGGCATGGTTCAATGCCAGATATACTCCTGAAATGAAGACTTGGCAAGTGCTTTGAACGCCAACACATTTTTAAGTATTACCCTAAAAATATTCCTGATTATAACGAATTTTGGGGACACCTAGCTTTTTACCCCCCTAACCCCCCGTACATAGGGGGAAGTCCCAAAATAGAAAAATTAAAGCAAAGTGTTGAATGATGTTTGGTTCCACCCGTATACGGGGGGTTAGGGGGGTGTCCCCAAAATCTGTTACAATCAGAAATATTCCTTTTAAACCATGATAAAAAATGGAAATATCTGTTGATTTATGCTTCAGTACTCATGAGGCTCTCATAACTTCCAAACCGTTTAGGATTCAGGATTTAATAAAAACCTAAACCTGACAGGTTTTTAAAACCTGTCAGGTTTGACAACTACAAGTTTTGGAAATTATAAAATCCTCATTCCTTAGTTTTTGATTTTATTGAATTATCATTCCTTATCAATCCTAATTCTCAATTCCTAGTATTATGACAACACATATTTTAGTTGTTGATGATGAGCCTACTATTCGTACTCTTCTGAAAGAAATTTTGGAAGATGAAGGTTTTACCGTGAGTGTTGCAGAAGATGGTAATACCGCCCGGCAAATGCGACGTGAACAACGCCCAGACTTGATTTTACTTGATATTTGGATGCCTGATATTGATGGTATTTCCCTGCTCAAAGAATGGTATGAAAGCGGATTGAGGGATAGTCCAGTCATTATGATATCAGGACATGGCACGGTAGAAACCGCAATCGAAGCCACTCGTTTAGGTGCGTATGATTTTATTGAAAAACCACTCTCTATTTCTAAACTATTGATTACCATAAAACGTGCCCTGGATATGGCTTTGTTACGACAGGAAAATGATGGTTTACGCAAAAATATACAAATTACTGTAGAACCATTAGGGCGTAGCAATATGATGAATGCCATCCGTGAACAAGTTAAGCGTATTAATCAACATAACACCTCAGTGCTTATCTGCGGCGAACCAGGGAGTGGACGTACTTTATTTGCCCAGTATATTCATCAAAACAGTCAAAATAAAGAAAAACCTTTTGTTCAAATACGGGTTGCTGGTATGAATTCAGAAAATCAAGCACTTGAGTTATTTGGTCTTCAAGGAAACAATACTTTAGCGCGTCTTGAACAAGCTGAAGGGGGTACCTTGTTTATCAAAGACATTGCTGATATGGATGATACCGTACAAGCACGATTATTAAATAGTTTAGAAAATAAATCCTTTCTTCGTAATGGGGGTACTGAGCCAATAAACATTAATGTTCGTGTTATAGCAGCAACTGCCCATAATGTTAAACAAGCTGTAGCAACAGGACGTTTACGAGAAGAGTTATATTATTACTTAAATGTTGTCCCTCTGCACATTCCCTCTTTACGTGAACATTGCGAAGATGTCCCTGAATTATTGGACTTTTATGTTAACTGCTTTGTCAATCAAGAAAACCTACCCTATCGTCGTTTTACAGTAGCCGCACAAAATCGGCTTCGCAATTATCCTTGGCCTGGCAATATACGGGAATTAAAAAATATGGTTCAACGATTGTTGATTTTAGGTAATAATCATACAATTGATATTGATGAAATTGAACCTATTTTAAATATTCCCTACCGTCCAAATCAAACAGGCCATTTATCTATTTATGACATGCCATTGCGTGAAGCACGAGAACAATTTGAAAGAGCTTATTTAGAACACCAATTACAAGAAGTGGGTGGCAATGTCAGCAAAGTAGCTACACGAATAGGGCTGGAACGTACCCATTTATACCGCAAACTGCGTGCCCTTGACATCGATCCTAAACAGACAAAAAAATGAAAATCATTATCCTTGGTGCTGGTCAAGTCGGTAGCTCCCTCGCCACTAATCTTGTTAGTGAATCCAATGATATCACAATCGTTGACCGTAATGCAGCTGTTTTACACAATTTGCAAGAACACTTGGATTTACGCACAGTCACAGGACATGCTTCTCACCCTTATGTCCTATTGCAAGCAGGTGCTGAAGATGCAGATATGTTGGTTGCTGTGACTAATAGTGATGAAACCAATATGGTTGCTTGTCAAGTCGCCCACAGTGTTTTTCATACACCCACTAAAATTGCCCGTGTCCGCGAAAGTGATTATCTAAACCGTAAAGAAATATTTGGCCCCAGTGGTTTAGCCGTTGATGTGCATATCAGTCCAGAAGAATTGGTCACGCACTATATTCAACGTTTGATTGATTATCCGGATGCTTTGCAAGTTCTTGATTTTGCAAATGGTATCGTACAATTAGTGGCTATAAAGGCGTTTTATGGTGGGCCTTTAGTGGGACATGCTTTAAAAACCATTGAAGAATACTTGCCCAACGTGGATACCCGTGTGGCTGCAATGTTTCGGCGTGGTAAGCCCATTATTCCAGAAGGCAAAACGGTCATTGAAGTTGATGATGAAGTCTTTTTTATTGCAGCAACGGAAAATATCCGCACAGTGATGGCTGCTTTACGTGAACTAGATAATCCTTGCAAACGTATTATCATTGCGGGAGGCAGTAATATTGGTGTCCATTTAGCCACTTTATTAGAAAAAAAGTACCACGTTAAATTGATTGAAAGTGATGCTAATCGCACTGAAGAAATTTCTGAAATTGTGGATAAAACCATTGTGCTGCAAGGTGATGTTGCTGATGAAGATTTATTGCGCGAGGAAAATATTGATGAAACCGATGTTTTCTGTGCAGTCAGTCACGATGAACAAATCAATATTCTCTGTGCTATGCTCGCTAAACGCATGGGCGCACGCAAAGTCATGGCTTTAATTAACCGCCCCGCTTATGTCGATTTAGTGGAAAGCACTAATATTGACATTGCTATTTCACCGCAGCAAGCCACCATTGGCACTTTGTTGACTTACGTGCGTCGTGGCGATGTTGTTATGGTACATTCTCTACGCCGCGGTGCGGCTGAGGCTATAGAAGCTATTGCTCACGGTGATGAGAAATCTTCAAAAGTAGTAGGAAAACGGATTGATCAGATCAAACTTCCCTCTGGTACAACAATTGGTGCTATTGTGCGTGGTGAACAGGTGTTAATGGCTCACCACGACACTGTCGTCAAAGCAGAGGATCATGTCATTTTATTTCTAGTCAATAAAAAACGTATTACTGCTGTAGAACGATTATTTCAGGTAAGTGCTACGTTTTTATAATCTTTTTTGTAACTGCGGGAAAAACAAAAAAAACGTCCCCCCGGTTAGAGACACACGGCTGTGTGTCTCTACTATCCCGTGTGTCTCTACTATCCCTCTTGAAACAAACACGCCAAAATTTTGGCAATATTCCACGCATCATCTACACCACGATGATGAGTCCCTTCTAGAGGAAGTTCCAATTTTCTCAAAGCACTTGCCATGCCTACAGGGTTTCTCAAGCTAAAGGTTTCGGCAAACAACTCTTTAACATTAATATGTTCAGAGTAAAAAGGATAGTCGACACCCTTTGCTTTGCATTCTCTTTGAAATTGCTTCCTGTCATAAGCACCATAACTTGCCCATATACGTTCTCGTGATAAATACTTTGTTTGCAATATTTCACAAGCTTCTTTTAAGGAAATGCCTTTATCAACGTCTCCTTGTGTCAGCGTTGTCAATTCGGTGCAAAATTCACTGACTTCTGAGTTAGGCTTAACAATAATGCTGTCGTTATGAGTTCCTTCATAAGTGCTTGTATCTAAAACGCAAATACCAACTTCTATGATTTCATTCAGTTGTCCTTTGGGAATTTTTTTCCGCCAACAAGTTGCTTCTATGTCTATAACCAAAATTTTGTTAGGGGTGTCTAACATCCAAAATTTCTCCTTATTTTTAAATGGTGTGCGCTTTGAGATAAATCCCATTGAAAAGAAAGAGAAATCCGATTTTTTTGAAAAAATCGGATTTCTTTAAGCCAGTCAAGAAGGTTGAAAAACTTTTGTTGTTCTTTAATTGGTGAAACCTCAGAGTATTCACGTTTTACACCAAAGGGATTTGTATTAACCCTGAAAATGGTTACATAAGAAATCGGTGGAATTCATTTATCTAAAGAGATTAGGGGTATGAGTTACCTTAATACTTAACAGTATTGCGAGCTACATATCATTGTTTTGTCATTTTCTTTTCTTTTTTTTCTTCTTTTTTATTTTCTTCCAACAAAATCGGTGCTGCTGCTTGTAAATAAACTATCATTGACCATAAAGTTAAAATCGCAGCAATATATAATGATACAAAACCTATTTCATAAAGAGGCAAACCGAATAATAGCTCGTGATCACTGCCCGCTAAAAGTAACATTAATAAGGCCATCATTTGTGCGGTAGTTTTGATTTTGCCAACCATTGATACAGCGACTTTCGCACGTTGTCCAATCTCCGCCATCCATTCGCGCAAAGCAGAAATGGTAATCTCGCGACCAATAATTATTGCCGCAGGTATTGCCATCCAGGGTGTTGGCGTAATTTGCACGAGAAACACTAAAGCCACAGCAACAATCAATTTATCAGCAACGGGATCTAAAAAAGCACCAAATGCTGATGTTTGATTCCAACGTCTTGCTAAATAACCATCAAACCAGTCAGTAATAGCTGCCAGCGCAAATACTAGAGTTGTTAATTCATTTGCCCAACCCCAAGGCAGATAAAACACACCCACAAACACAGGAATTAATAAAATTCTTAATAATGTTAATATATTAGGGATATTCATTTTAGTAATTTAGAAAATAGGTAAATAGAAAATAGAAAATAGGCTATAATTTCCCTTAAGGGTAAACAAAAATGATTACAAATCATTCCTTTCATTGAAAAAAATCATAAATTTTTTGTGCTAATGGTTTACTAATGCCATGTACAGCAGCTAAGTCTTCCACACCTGCCTGTGATACACCTTGCAGTCCTCCAAAATGCTTAAGTAAATGTTGTCGTCGTTTGGGGCCAATGTCACCAATTTCTTCCAAAATTGAAGTGCGCCACATTTTAGCACGTCGTTTTCGGTGAGAGGTAATAGCAAAACGATGTGCTTCATCACGTATTTGCTGGATAAGATGCAGCGCAGGTGAATTTTTGGGTAATATTAATGGTGTGTCATCTCCCGACAAAATCAAGGTTTCTAAACCTGGTTTACGATCCGGCCCTTTAGCAATACCAATAATGCGTATATCAGTCAGTTGTAATTCAGTCAATACGGTTTGTGCAACATTGACTTGTCCTACACCTCCATCAACAAACAAGATATCAGGTAACAAGGCTTCTTCTTTTTTAAGACGACTATAACGCCGTGTTAAAGCTTGCTGCATAGCTGCATAATCATCGCCAGGCGTGATATTGTCAATGTTAAAACGACGATATTCTTTATTACGTGTGCCTTCAGCATCAAAAACGACACAAGAAGCGACTGTTGCTTCACCTTGAGTATGACTCACATCAAAACATTCTAAACGTTGTGGTAATGTGTCTAATTGCAGGACAATGCTTAAATCTGCCAAACGTTCATGATATTGATTGGGTTGACGTTGAATAAGACTGGTTTGGGCATTTTCTAGTGCCATTTCTATCCATCGTGCTCGTGTACCTCGTACTCGTGAATGAATATGGACTTGTCGCCCATGTTGTTGGCTGATGACATCAGCTAATATTGCCATGTCATCAATCTCGTGATTTAAAATAATTTCTTCAGGAATATCACGATTAGAAGCTAAGTAATATTGAGGTATAAAGGCGGCTAGTAATGTTTTAGCTTCAATATTTTCAATCTCTTCTTTTTTTATGGGTTGTGCATTTATTTTTTCTCTTTTTAAGGAAGAAATTTTGACTTTTTCTGTTTTCAAAGGGGAGGTATCACTTCTCCCTTTTTTTAAAGCGTGTTTAGCTTCTCCTTTTGAGAAATGGGAGTAGGGGATTTTAGGAAAAAAAGCCCGATTTCCAATATGTCGCCCATCGCGTATCGTTAATATTTGGACACAACCCGTTCCTCCTTGAATGACAGCAGTCACTACATCAACATTACCTCCATCAACGCTTACATATTGATGTTCTTGTATTTTTCTTAAATTTCTAATTTGGTCTCGATATTTTGCTGCTTTTTCAAATGCTAACACCTTAGCCGCACTTTCCATTTTCTCTATTAAAGTTGCAATGATATCTTGACTTTTTCCTTCTAAAAACAATACCGCATGTTGCACTTCTTCTTGATAAGTCTCTTTATCTATTAAGTCAACACAAGGTGCTGTGCAACGTTTAATTTGATATTGCAAACAAGGGCGTGAGCGATTTCGGAAAAAACTTTCTTCACATTGACGGATAAGAAATAATTTTTGTAAAATATTCAAAGTTTTATGCACAGCATTGACATGCGGATAAGGTCCAAAATAATGCCCTTTATTAGTCTTTGTGCCACGATGTAAACTTAAACAGGGAAAAATGTGGTTAGACAGATAGATATAGGGATAACTTTTATCATCACGCAGCAAAATGTTGTAACGAGGTTGAATATTTTTAATTAAAGTGTTTTCAAGAATCAGTGCCTCGTTTTCAGTATGTGTAATAGTAACATCAATATTGGCAATTTGGGCGACTAAGGCATGAGTTTTAGGACTTTGGGTTGATTTAGTAAAATAACTGGCAATCCGTTTTTTTAGATGACGAGCCTTGCCCACATATAACACAGTACCTGCATCGTCTAACATGCAATATACTCCTGGTTTGTTAGACAACGTTATTAAAAAAGTTTTGAAATTAAAAGTAGTAGGAGAATTAGTCATTATTTGGATAACGTATAAAGTGAATGAAAAATAAAAATTAAGTGATTTTATAATATTTGAGCAATGTTGATGTCAGTCACTGATGTTACGCAGATAGCTTCCAAACTGGAGTGCAAAATTGAGGACACCCCCCTAACCCCCTGTACACAGGGGGAAGTCCCAAAATAGAAAAATTAAAGCAAAGTGTCAAATGATGTTTGG
>JAUCGK010000154.1 GCA_030378085.1 Candidatus Parabeggiatoa sp. HSG14 | reverse complement strand
TATTTTGGATGAACAGCCCGTACTTTTTATTTTTGAACTCCATTTTTGTCAGGATTATAATAAACCTAAACAACATTATTTTATTATTCGGTTTTAAATTTTTAATTTTCATTTTAATTTAGGAACGTGTACAAAATAACTTTCTTATCCCCCCTACCATCTTTGCTAAAGAGAGGAACTTCCTTCCGTTTATTAAGGAGTGGGGTGGTTGACAAATTTATAAAAAAAAACGGGAAGTTATTTCGTGACTATTCCTTGCACAGGAAACCGTTACTCATGAGCTTATTAATGGACGCTTTGAAAAAAGCGGATGAAGCAAAAAAAATAAACCAAGAAACCACTACGCCTCCTTTTGACAAAACTTCTGATTTATCCATCGAAAATTTAGAAAAAAAGCAGAATTTTGTTGAGACAACAGACAATCATGTGCGAAAAGACACGCAACCTTATTTTAATCAAATTGCTGAGTCATCCTCAACGACTGACTCACTCTCTATAGATTGGAATGATGATCTACTTGACGAATTTAAAAAAGTAGATATTCAACAAGAAACCACAGTCTCCGATTCTAACCAAATAGGAGATTTTTCCTCAGATGATCTAACATTAGAGGAATATTCTTCACCGTTCAAAAACGATGATACTAAGATTGAATCTACTGCCCATAAATGGGATGATGAATTTTTACCGCAATTTCAATCGGATGAAGATGAATCCGAAATTTCTTCACCAATAGTGGATGACAAGGATGAATCCGAAATTTTTTCACCAATAGTGGATGACAAGGATGAATCCGAAATTTCTTTACCAATGACGGATAACAAGAATATTAATTCAATAAATTGGAATAAAGAATCACTGACTGATGACTTAAAAAATAACAAAGATAAACCGACTCAAATTACCCACAATGAATCAAATGAATCAAACGTGGCTTTAGATTCTTTTACACCTGTAGCCAATGAATCCAATAATGAATCCAACAGTGAGTCCAATAATACTCTGGATTCTTTTTCTCAAAAAGCCATCGTTCCTTTTTCTAAACAAACGCAAAATTTCTCTTTTGTTAAGGATACCAAATTAGATGAACCGCACACTGAAAAATTTAAAGTAAATCTCACTCAACAAACAAAAGATGAAAAACATTTACCATTGGAAAAAATAACGAAAAATACGCCACATCCAGCAGATGCACAACGTGTCTTTGCGGCTGCTGCCAATGCTGGACATTCTTCTAAACGTATGCTCTGGTTATCTGGGATATTGGGTGTTTTAGTTGTTGCTATGGCAATAGGATATTACTATTTGAGTCAATTAGAAGGATCATCACTCAATTTCCAGACACGAAAACCATTGATGACAACAACTTCTACAAAACAATCTATTTCTAATATTTTTGAAGAAACGATATCACAACCCTCATCTACTTCTAATCAGTCATCATTTGCCTCTATTAAAGGGGGTGATGAAAAGGCTGAAAACGAACAAGAAGCGACTGAAAACTCAGTGAGTAAACAATCTGCTGAGCCAACCCAAGAACCAGAAAAAATGGCTAACTCATCAATTCAACCAAAGAGATCAGATAGCTTGGGTAAACCGCTTGAGGGTAAAAAATCTACTACACAAACTAAGCAAGCGATGTCAACTTCACCGAAAATTCGTACTTCGCATAAAAAGGTGATATCCCCAATTTATAACGAATTATCCAAGGGATATAACGCATTTCAACGCGGCGATGATAAAGTGGCAGAAAGGGCTTATGCTAACGCATTACGACAAGATAAAAATAATCGTGATGCATTATTGGGGCTTGCTGCCTTGGCTCTACGGAATAACGAAGTTTATCAAGCACAGCAATATTACCAACGAATATTGCGGGCATATCCTCAAGATACTTACGCACAAGCAGGTTTAATTAACACTTTAGATAATCGTTCCCCAGCAAATGAAAGCCAATTGAAATTATTATTAGATAAAACACCAAAATCGGCTTATCTCAATTTTAGTTTGGGTAATTTGTACGCCAGCCAAAAGCGGTGGGCACAAGCACAACAAGCTTATTTTAATGCATTACAGTATGACAATAAGCAAGCGGATTACGCTTATAACCTTGCGGTTAGTTTAGATTATCTCAACCAACCACATCTTGCTTTATCTTATTATCAACGGGCATTACAACTTGTAAAAAATAAACCCGTTAATTTTGATGTGACTGCAGTACAGCAACGGATTAAGACACTTATTGATCATACAGGGACAAGTGCGTTAGCAGAGTTATCTGCCCAAAATTTTTAAAATGTACTGACAAACTTACTACGAATTCACTAAAAATTAGAAACTAAAAATAGAAAATGGCTGCATTAAGCAAACCACATCGTCGTATTGGTGAAATGTTGGTAGAACAACATATTATCACTGAAGACCAATTGAAGATTGCCTTAACAGAGCAAAAGAAAAATTACGAAAAACTGGGTAAAATTCTCATTAATTTAGGCTTTGTCTCTGAAGCGGTAATACGCGATTTGATGAGCCAGTCGTTAGGACTATCCCGTGTCGATTTATCTAAATTAGTTGTTGATC
The DNA here is from genome assembly GCA_030378085.1 of Candidatus Parabeggiatoa sp. HSG14. Taxonomy (GTDB): domain Bacteria; phylum Pseudomonadota; class Gammaproteobacteria; order Beggiatoales; family Beggiatoaceae; genus Parabeggiatoa. The sequence goes on along the minus strand of JAUCGK010000154.1, from coordinate 10,367 downwards.
ATGAAGCTATCCGCTTAGTGCCTAAAACTTTAGCTTATCGTTATACCATTGTTCCTATCAGTTTTAATAAAACGGCTAATCTTTTGTCGGTGGCAATGGCTGATGTCTTCAATGTGTTAGCTATAGATCAATTGGTAGCTGCCCTTGGAGGAACAATTACAATTGAACCCGTCATGGCTGGCGAGGTTGAAATTGTCAGTGCCATTGATAATTGGTATGGTTTTGATCTGTCTATTGATGGGATTTTAAACGAAATTGAAACGGGTGAAGTTGATTATCAAAGTCTGGCTGTGAGTGGTAATGAATATAGCCAGCCATTGGTGCGTTTAGTAGATGCCTTGTTATCTGATGCGGTAAAACGCAGTGCATCGGATATTCATTTTGAGCCAGAAAAAGGCTTTTTACGGGTACGTTATCGCATTGATGGTGTATTACAACAAATTCGTAGCCTGCATAAAAATTATTGGTCAGCCATCTCAGTGCGGCTAAAAGTCATGTCAGGTTTAAATATTGCCGAAACTCGTGTCCCACAAGATGGGCGTATATCTCTTACTTTGGCTGGGCGGGATATTGATTTTCGTGTATCAGTACAACCGACTGTCTATGGCGAAAACATTGTTTTACGTATTCTTGATAGTCAAAAAGGAATACTCAGTTTAAAGCAACTCGGTTTGATAGAAGATGACTTAACAGCATTAAAGCTTATGATAGCTCGCCCTGAAGGAGTCATTTTGATTACAGGGCCAACAGGTAGTGGTAAAACGACAACACTCTATTCTTTGTTGAAACACCTAAATACAGAAGAACGCAATATTATGACATTGGAAGACCCTGTTGAGTACGTTTTAGGACAGGTGCGACAAACAGCTGTCAATGAGGCAGTGAAATTAGATTTCGCGACGGGTATTCGTTCTATGATGCGTCAAGACCCTGATATTATTTTGGTGGGTGAAATTCGTGATTTGGAAACTGCTGAAATGGCTTTTCGCGCTTCTATGACAGGGCATCAAGTCTATTCAACGTTACACACAAATTCTGCTATTGGGGCTATTCCACGCTTACTAGACATTGGTATTTTAGCTGATATCTTGGCTGAAAATATTATAGGTATTATAGGGCAACGTTTGGTGCGTAAACTTTGTCCTGCTTGCAAACAAGCTTATTTACCGAATGAAATGCATCGAATGTTATTAAACTTAACTTCAAATCAGGAAATCACACTATATGGTACGACAGGATGTGAACAATGTGATCAACGTGGTTATAAAGGGCGTACAGCATTGATGGAAATTTTTCGTATTGATGAATCTTTGCAAGATGTTATCGCGCACCGTTCTACGACTTATGATATTAAACAACATGCAAGACAAAAGGGATTTCGCAGTCTTGCTCAAGATGGGATACGTCGTGTTCTTGAAGGGATAACAACGTTAGAAGAAATCTCGCGCGTGGTAGATTTGACAAGTAATTTAAAATCAAAGGTTTTTCCTTAGTTTATTCATAAAAATTAGGATAAATATACTTTGAACGTTCAAGTTTTCGGATTATGAGAATATACTAAAAATGTCCGCTAAACCTGGCAGGTTTTCAAAACCTGCCAGGTTTTAAAATCCGAAAATTTGGTAGAGTATATCGTTATATACAAGTATTTAAGTATTTGAAATATAAGGGTACGGAGAAATATTTTATGGTAACAACACTCGCAAAAAGCTATGAACCAGTTCCTCAAAAAGAATGGATTCATAAGCATGATATCAGTTTATCTGTTCTCCAAAAAGAATGGACTTATGAAGATTACCTCAATTTACCTGATGATGACTGTCGTTATGAAATTATTGAAGGAGTCCTTTACGTGAGCAATGCACCTAATATCGATCATCAATTTACTGTCGGGGAAATTCATTTTCAATTTAAACTATTCTTGCGAGGAAACCCAGAGGGTTATGTATTAACGGCTCCTTTTGAAGTTCACTTGTCGCAAAAAACGCGCCCGGTGCAACCTGATGTATTGTTTATTAAGGCAGACAAATGGCCCAATCCCGGTACACAATATTTTAACGGCGCACCGGATTTGATTGTAGAAGTGTTATCACCCAGTACGCGCCGTCTTGATCAATCGGTTAAATTCCGTGCTTATGAACAAGCTAACGTTTTGGAATATTGGATGGTTGATCCTAAAACACATTTAGTACAAGTATTTAGCCTTAATAATCAAGAATATGTATTAATCGGTGAATTTATGAATGATGAGGTGATTGAATCAAAAGTATTGCCGGATTTAAAAATAGTGACTGCTTCGATTTTTAATAAAAAGCCTTAAAATAAATTTCAAGGCTAAAAGCTAAAGTACCCTAAAGGACACTAAAAAACTGCAATTTTTTTCCAGTTTCAATGATTTCAATGCTCTAGCGTTGAGTACAAAGTTTAAATTTTAGCTGGTATACCAAGTATTTTTAGACTTTATTAAATGGAATTTAATGGTTTAAAAATAATTCCTCAATAAACAATGATAAGGAATGAGGGTTTAATAATTTGCAAAATTTTGATGCTAAACCTGACAGGTTTTTAAAACCTGTCAGGTTTCAACTTTCGTATTTTATTGAATCCTCATTCCTAAACAAGATTTTTGTAAAACAATGGCACTTCATATTATAGATTGGTTAATTATTATTCTTTTTTTAGTCATTATATTAGGCGTTGGACTCAGTTTCACTACACAAGCCGGTAAGAATGTCGAAAGCTTTTTTTTAGGTGGACGAAATTTACCGTGGTGGATAGCGGGTACTTCGATGGTGGCAACCACATTTGCTGCCGATACGCCGTTGTTAATTACAGAGTTAGTGGCACAAAGTGGTGTCAGTGGCAATTGGCTATGGTGGAATGGCTTAATTGGCGGGATGTTGGCGACTTTCTTTTTTGCCAAATTGTGGCGTAAAGCCAATATTATTACTGATGTTGAGTTGACAGAACTCCGTTATTCAGGCAAAGCAGCTACTTTTTTGCGCGGTTTTAAAGCGGTTTACTTGGGCATTTTTATGAATGCCGTTATCATTGCTTGGGTGAATGTCGCTTTGGGTGCGCTGTTACATGTTTTTTTTGATATTCCCCAAAATCAATTGATTTTTTATCTCGCTGGTGCGATGTTCGTGGTAATGATTTATTCCAGTTTATCGGGTTTATTGGGCGTAGCGATTACAGATTTTATCCAATTCATTGTCGCTATGACGGGATGTATTGTACTTGCCATTGTAGTTGTAAACTCAGAACAAATTGGAGGAATTGCTGGTTTGCAAGAAAAACTCCCTGCAACCACGTTTAACTTCTTTCCAACCATTGAATTTTCCACCCAATCACTTGTCGAAACCACGCAAGTTTTAAGTATTAGCTTTGCCACTTTCCTTGCTTTTATCGGAGTACAATGGTGGGCGAGTTGGTATCCTGGGGCTGAACCAGGGGGCGGTGGTTATGTTGCTCAACGTATGATGAGTGCCAAAAATGAAAACCACGCTGTTAAAGCGACTTTATTTTTCCAAATCGCCCATTATGCGTTGCGTCCGTGGCCCTGGATTTTAGTGGGATTATGTGCTATTGTCCTCTATCCCGAATTATCCGCCGCCGATAAAAAATTAGGCTATGCCTTGGCAATGAAAGAGTTTTTGCCCACTGGTTTAAAAGGCTTATTATTAGTGGCATTTTTAGCGGCTTATATGAGTACCATTTCTACCCAACTCAATTGGGGAACTAGCTATATTGTTAACGATTTGTACAACCGTTTTATCCGCCCTAACGCCACCCAAAAGCAATTAATCAGAGCTTCCCGCTTTAATACATTCTTATTAATGTTAGTCGCACTGATCGTTACTTCACAAATTCAAACGTTAGAAAGTGCTTTTAAATTTATGATTGAATGCGGTGCTGGTTTGGGAGCGGTGTTAATTTTACGGTGGTACTGGTGGCGCATTAATGCTTGGAGTGAAATCGTCGCCACGATTGCGCCCTTTATTATTTTTACCATCACTAAATTTTATTTTGAACTCGCATTTCCTTATAGTTTATTTGTGACGGTTGGCTTTACCACAATGGCATGGCTCATAGCGACTTTTATCACGCAACCCACTGATTTATCGGTACTTAAGACTTTTTATAGTCGCACTGAACCTGATGGATTTTGGCAACCTGTGATTAAGGATTTAGGGTGCAATCCTAAAAAATCCCAATTACCACAACTGTTTGCCTGTTGGTTACTCGGTATTGGGTTGGGTTATGCTTGTTTATTTGGATTGGGCGAATTGATTTTTGCCAATTGGCAGGGAGCTATGATTTATGGTGTTATCATAATCTTATGTGCGTATGGGATTAATCGCCTTTTGCCACACACTGAAAATCTTTAAGAGGTTGTTTCAGGAATGTAGGTACGATTTTCCGAAATCCGAATCGTAATCTTAGCCAGTCATAAGTGTTTGGGATTTTTATCGTTCCAAAATTTTATTTAGGAATGATAATAAATAAGTACAACGAATTTGCGAAATAAACGAATTGGCCCTTTAGTTTTAATGATCTCAATACGCTTGTTATTGTGTTTCGTTGTTTTTTTTATAATTCGTTGTACTTTGATTTACGTTGTACTTTTAGGAATGAGGATTTAATAATTTGCAAAATTTTGGTGCTAAACCTGACAGGTTTTAAAAACCTGTTAGGTTTCAACTTTCGTATTTTATTGAATCCTTATTCTTTTGCCAACCATTGATAACAGATTGGTACTAATAACAAGCTTACTAATAAAGAAAAACTGAGTCCAAACACAATCGTTAAGGCTAAGGGTTGTAACATTTTTGCGCCTTCTCCCCAATTGAGAGCTAAAGGTAATAAGCCCATGACAGTTGTTAAAGTGGTCATTAAAATGGGACGGAGACGTAATTCGCCTGCCTTAATAATCGCTGATTGTACTGATAATCCTATGGCGCGTTGTAATTCAATCGTTTCAACTAATACGATGGCATTATTGACAACGATACCTGCTAACATAATCATGCCTAACCAAACGGGCATTGACAAGGGCATTTCTAACCATTGAATACCAATTGCCACGCCTATTGTGACAAACGGAATACTGAGTAAAATAACGAAGGGATTGCGTAGTGATTCATATTGTACTGCCATTACCACAAAGACTAAAAATATGGCCAAGCCTAATAAAATTTGGGTGAGTTGTTTGCTTTCCTGTAACACTTCAGCAGCACCGCCTTCATATAAAGTATAACCATCAGGTATTTGAAAATTTGCTAAACGCTGTTGTGCTTCTTTCATGATATTGAGTATGCTGTTTTCAGCATTCACATTGCCACTGATTTCAATAATACGTTGTTGTTGATCGCGCATAATTTCCGCAGGAACGGGTATCCATTCTATTGTTGCAATGTCATCTAAACGTGTTGCAAACCCTTCTTTATTGTAAAGCAAAAGTGACTGCAAATCATAAGGGTTTTGTAATTCACTGCGTGGTAAACGTAAACGCACATCAATACGTTGATCCCCTTCAATAAAATCAGTCACCACACGTCCGTTCATCAGAATATTGACATCGCGCCCAATATCTTCAGCCGTAAAACCTAACGCTTTAGCGCGTTGTTTATCTATTACAATTGCGAGCTCTTGACGAATTTCCTCTGCTGAATGTTTGAGGTTTTGTAAACCTGGAATACCAGTCAAACGTTCTAATAATTCATTGGCTAAATGGGTTAAAGTGTGTAAATCATTACCTTGCAGCCGCAAACTAAATTCATCGTCACTGCTTCCTAAACGAATGCCTCGAATACCTGCACTTCGCATACGAACCTTAATACCGATCAATTCTAATTTTCTGATTTTTTTGTTGATTTCTTTAATCCATTCGTTAGTACTCAAAGTGCGTTGAGTGAGTGGTATTAATTGCACATTTAAACTACTTCGATGGGTTATTTCATATTGAGAACGTCCAAAAATAAAACCGCCCATGTGAGTGAACACTGAATCAACTTCAGGTTGTTGTTGCAATAGATTTTCTATTTTCATCACGATGTTATCCATTTCTTGCAAAGCAATGCCAGGTTCGGCTGTGATTCTCATTCGCACACGCCCATCGTCTAAATCAGGTAGAAAAATCTGTTTGCCCGTTAAAAATGTGGGAATACTGAACCATAAACCGATACAAAATACAGCAATGACTAAAATAGGGAATTTTAATAAATGCTTGATTAACCAGCCATAAATTCGTTTTAATCCAAATTTCCTCCTATTGCGAGTGTTTTCATTGTTTTCTATCTCTCCATTTTTTTTAATAGATATTTTTCTTTTCACACGCCCTGCTAACGCGGGTACGACTGTTAAAGCCACCACTAATGATGCCACCATTGCTGCTGAAATAGTGAAAATGAGTTCTCGAAATAACAAGCCTACCAATCCAAGAATAAATAAAAAAGGCAATATGGCAGCTAAATTGGTGGAAGTGGCTGCGACAATTGCGCTGGTAATTTCACCAACAGCACTGATTGCGCCCTCAGTGGGTGAATCACTTATTTGTTGGTGGCGCGTGATGTTTTCTAGCATCACAATGGTATTGTCTACCACCATACCCACACCTAAAGCTAATCCCCCTAATGTCATAATATTTAAGGTCAAACCGCCCCATGCCATTAATATAAAAGTGACGGTAATTGCCAACGGTATCGCAGTGCCAATAATTAAGGTGTTTCGTAAACTCCCTAAAAATAAATAAACCACAAGCATTGCTAATATCGCACCGGTTAATGCAGAAAAAGCCGCATTTTTCAAAGCATGGCGCACAAAAGTTGCTTGATTGTCAACGACATTAATTTGTACGTCTGGCGGTAACGCGCGTTGCTCTTTTAACCATGCCATTCGTTGTAGTACTGTATCTACCACTGCAACAGTATTTGCTTGTGGCTGTTTTTGAATGGATAATTTAATACTAGGAGTTGTATTAAACCGAACCCTGAGTCGTTCATCTTGGTGTGTGTCGATGATTTGGGCAATATCACCTAATAAAAAATCCCCTGTTATGGGAAGCGTCCTGTTAATTCCCCTTTCTGACAAATTTGAAAAAGGGAAGTTAGGAGGGATTAAACGTACTGCTGCAATCTCTTCCACCCGTTGCCATCGTCCAAGCACTCTGGTACTGATTTCTTGATCTGCCATATACAATCGCCCGCCGGCATTTTCGACATTTGCTTGTTTTAAGGCATTAATTACATCTTCCAAACCCAAACCTAATGCTACTAAACGTTGTTGATCTGGCAAAACCTGAATTTCACGGATTAAACCGCCACCCACTTCAGCCGCTGCTACACCTGGTAAATTGATAAACCATTTAGAAAACTGCTTATCTACCCAAGTCCGTAATTCAATGGGATCGCGTAAAGGGGAGCTGACTGCCAAAATAAGTGCCGCAATTTGTGAGGGATCCATTTTATAAATGATAGGCGGTTGAATGGTATCTGGTAAAAAGCGTTTAGCACGATCTAAACGGGTGCTGGCATCACGCAACGCAATATCAATATCTTTACCGTAAGCAAATGATAAATTGACTTCGCTACGTCCCTCTGTTGTACGTGATTGCACACTGATGGCATCTTCTGTGATAGCTAACTGTTCTTCAAGCTGTCGGGTGACTTGATCTTCCATGACTGTTGCCGGCACGCCTTGATCTATCACACGTACTCGGATTTCTGGATAAATCAAATGAGGTAATAAATCAATGCCGAGTGTGTGCAACGAAAAAAGGCCCAAGACAACGATTGCCAATGCAATCATAATCACTCCAATAGGGTGATAGACGGACCATGCGGCTAAGCCACCATGTGTAAAGTGTTGTTTAGACATTGATAGTAGTTAAGTTTTTGGAAAGTGTTGCTGATGGACAATCGTTGAATTGATATGCTTATGTGATTGGAAAACCTGTTAATGTTCAAATTTTCGGATTTGAAACCTGACAGGAAACCTGTCAGGTTTTTTTAGCATTCATTGGTAACTACATTACAAATTTTCGCCAGGACTGCAATAATCCAGAGTAGGTATGACTTGCTTAATTTCATAAGCAGCCCTGGAATCAAAATAAACTCACTATAGCTTTTCAGATAAAGATTTTGGCCTCAAAACCTGCCAGGTTTTAAAAACCTGGCAGGTTTGACAGCTTTGATTTTTCTGAACGCCTATAAGTCCTAGTTCGGTGAGTGGATTTCCCCAGTCATAGATACAATCCAAAGCTGTCCAAGGCACATTTGAGTTATTAAGCATTTAAGAGTTCATCACTCTTAATAACATTAATCCCAACGCTACGCATTTCTTCCAATGCCCGTTCAATATCACCTTCCTTGACTTCAACACCACGACAAGCATCTTCTATCACAGTTGTTTTGAATCCAAGTTCATTTGCATCCAATGCCGTGTATTTGACACAATAATCTGTTGCTAAACCGACTACATATAGTTCAGTAACGCCTTTCTCTTTCAAATAGTCACCAATACCCGTAGCACGACGATGACCATTATCAAAGAAACCACTGTAACTATCAATAGTCGGATCTGTCCCTTTTTGGAAGACACGCTCAATCCTTTCTTGGTTGAGTTCAGCGACATATTCTGCCCCCTTTGATCCTTGAACACAATGGGCTGGCCATAAAAATTGCTCAAGTCCATTTAAATCAATAATATCACCTGGGTTTTTACCTTCATGGTTAGCCGCAAAACTGCCATGATTAGCAGGATGCCAATCCTGAACAGCGACAACCAAATCAAAATGGGATTGGAGTTTGTTAACGATAGGGACAATCTGATTACCTTCTTTAACAGATAATGCGCCCCCTGGACAAAAATCATTTTGGATATCGGTTAAAAGCAGTGTTTTCACAATTAATTTTCCTAAAATAAGAGGTGAAATCTTTAAATACAACTATTTCAAATGACAAATAAATATCATACTATAACAACATTTGAAAACCAAAATTTATTTTATTGGTATAGTTCATGCTTAAAAGTCCAAACCTAAAGGTTTGGACTCCATCTGCTCTTATTTGAAAACCAATGTAAAAACGCTGGTGTCCAAAGCTTCAGCTTTGGGAAGCCCAAACCTAAAGGTTTGGACTCCATCTGATCTTATTTGAAATCCGAAAATTATTTTATTCGTGAAATATAAAATTTAATGGAAAAACGTGATAACTATTCCCATTTTGCCTGCCCATCCTTTTTTATACAAAGTGGCTACACAATTAGCAACAACTTTTCATTTATCGGTTGTTGATACGCTGCTGCCCACATTGCCCTTTGTATTATATTTAACTGAAGAGCGTTTGGAATTACGTGATATGCAAACAACAATAGGGCCTATCTATGTAGATTTTGTGAATGGCACATTAGGGCATCGTCGTCGCTATGGGGGGGGACGTAAACAACCTTTAGCAAAAGCCATCGGTTTAAAACACAGTGCGACTCCCACTGTATTAGATGCGACAGCGGGGTTAGGGCGTGATGCTTTTGTTTTAGCCTCTTTAGGTTGCCACGTCCAAATGGTAGAACGCTCTCCCGTCATTGCGGCTTTGTTACATGACGGTTTACAACGTACTCAACAAGATTTGGAGATAGGTACTTTCATAAAGGAACGTTTACAACTTATTTATTACGATACACAACATTGGTTCTCCCAATTATCTCCCTCCCAGCAACCTGATGTTATCTATTTAGATCCTATGTATCCCCATCGTAAAAAATCCGCGCTCGTCAAAAAAGAAATGCGGATATTTCGACAGATAGTGGGTGACGATTTAGATGCGCCTAAATTATTAAAAATAGCATTGACTTACGCGCGTCAACGTGTGGTAGTAAAACGGCCCAAGTTAGCACCAACGCTGGATGATATGCTACCAAGTTTTTGTATTCAAAGTAAAAATACTCGATTCGATGTGTATAAGATTTAGAGGGGAAATAAAAAGAAGGAGAGGAAAATAGCAATAATTGGAACTCAATTTGCTTGTAAAATAAATTATAGATAAATGGTGGGTATCCAAGAGATTGGAGTCCAAACCTTTAGGTTTGGGCGTTCCAAACCTGAAGGTTTGGACTCCATGTAAAAAATAAATTAAATGAGTTGTAGTTGTGTATTGGGCATAGCAAAAAATCGGATTATCCTAATAAAATAAAATTTATTTGAAGTTTAAATCATTTTGATCACTATAGTAAAAAAAATTACTGATTATAACGAATTTTGGGGACACCCCCCCTTTTTACCCCCCTAACCCCCCGTACACAGGGGGAAGTCCCAAAATAGAAAAAGCAAAGTGTCGAATGATGTTTGGTTCCACCCGTGTACGGGGGGT
>JAUCGK010000429.1 GCA_030378085.1 Candidatus Parabeggiatoa sp. HSG14 | reverse complement strand
CACGGGTGGAACCAAACATCATTTGACACTTTGCTTTAATTTTTCTATTTTGGGACTTCCCCCTGTGTACGGGGGGTTAGGGGGGTGTCCTCAATTTTGCACTCCAGTTTGAAAGCTATCTGCGTAATATCAGTTAATAGTAAAAAAACCTGCTAATTTACTCAATAATTCCAAATATGTCAAGTTTTTATTTAAACCTAATTTCATTGGCGTAAATAATCATATCATTTCGGGTGTATATTAAATTATCTAAATTAGTTAATTTATTTTTTTTATAATTATATTCAGCGTGGGAGCAAACTTAACTTTATAATTGGAGTCCAAACCTTTAGGTTTGGCAGAATTCCAAGTGCTGAGTATACTGTCGAGTCAAAATAACTAACTTTTTTAAGAATAATGAAAAATTAAGTTTTATATATTCTATTTAAAATAGATAAAAATTTTAATGAACGACTTATTCTTAAATAAAAGTGGGGAGTTGATTCTTTTGTTCCAGTTAAATGCCAACATTTTAGTTCAAAAGGCCAATTGAGTAATCCCTCTTTTAAGGAAACCGCATCGAATTCACGTTGATTTAATATCAAAGCGGCTACAGCACCCCGCTTACCAGTATGACAGTAAGTCACATAGCGTAAATTATGATCTAATTCATTAAGACGTTGCCTCAATTGATGAAGAGGAATTGAGATCGCACCTGGAATATGCGAAACAGCGTGTTCTTCTTCACAACGCACATCAAGCATTTGAGAACCATTTTCCATCATAGTTTTGGCAATACCAGCTTCAACTTCTCGAATCATCGGTTTGGAAATCAATTCTAGAAAATCCGATTGATTTAAAACTATTAATTGACTGTCTTCAATTATATTTATTGTTGCACTACGAGTATCTCCAGTCATAATAGCGTCCTCTCCAAAGCATTCTCCTTCACCAAGTTCAGTTATCTTTTTTGGCTCATCATCATAAAATCCGGTTTGCCACACTTCAGCACGTCCAGAATCAATCACATAAAAAGCATCACCTGTTTCACCTTGACGGATAATTTTTTCACCGGCTTTTACGTTGATAATTTTCATACGATTAACAGCTTCATAAATAGATTCAGCTGGTAAACATCGTAAGGCTGAAAGATGGCGAAGTTTATCCATCTGTTTTATTAGAAGTTGTCCACCTGCTATTTCTATAGTACGTATTAATTCTTTCCAAAAAACAAAATCATCTAACTTTTCGCTATCAACATGATAAAAAATACTATCGGTTTCTGCAGTCACTAAAATTAAATGGGATTTTTGAGGCATAAAAAATACTCGTTGAGCCAATGACTGATGAGCATCCAATTTATGCATTTCACCCAGGTAGTCGATAATAGTGATTGTGCCACTGACTATGCACAAATAATCTTCGTAACCTACCTTTTTAATAGATAGCGTTTCTCCACACTGTAGTTGGAAAACACGACTGACTTCAAAAATTTCAAGATTCAAGTCAGATGATGATGTTAATGACGAGTAAAGGAATTGTTTCAAACGTTGATGGTCATTACTCATAAAAATTTTCCTCTCAATTGTTTATGATATTAAGCATGGAAATGGGTTTCCTTTACTCAATTAAAACACCATAATTATTAAGCAAACTTAGTGCCGAATTTAGAAATCAGAAATCAGGAATATTGTTAATATGATTAACTATAGTTTTTCACTGATTATAACGAATTTTGGGGACACCCCTAACCCCCCGTACACAGGGGGAAGTCCCAAAATAGAAAAATTAAAGCAAAGTGTCGAATGATGTTTGGTTCCACCCGTGTACGGGGGGGGTTAGGGGGGGTGTCCCCAAAATCTGTTACAATCAGTTTTTTCCCGCTATCGCCTTAACGCTCACTGTGCCGGTTGAAATTAATTTCTTTTAAAAAAAGAAGAAAACCACGATTTTTGTCTTTCCTTGAGTAAATCACGCATTTCTTCAACAGAGTTCTCAATTTTTTTCAAGGAATCCATTTGATTGAATTCTTTTTGCACTGCTTTTTGTTGTTGCTGAATACTTGCCATAAATTCACTTTGTGTATGAATTAGGCTGTTTTTCAATTCTTCCACGTATTGGTGTAAGAGTGGATCAACACCCAGTTTTGTTAATTCAGGGATCAACGATTGTACTTGTTTGTTGAAAGCATTCGTAAAACCTTCTAATTCTGCGGTTGTTTCATTGACTCCTTTAAGAGAGGTGATCATACTGTCAGCTGCATATCTGACATGTGCTGTATAATCAATTTGTTGATTTTCAAAATGTTTAACTAAATCTTCTAATATTTTGATAAAGCTTTTAGTTTGCCCTAACGTCTTACCATAATCATCAATAAAATTTTGAAATCCTCCTGGAATTTCATCAATTTTTGTGATTAACTGTTGTTGAGAGTGGGTAAAACCTTCTTGTGTTTCTTGTAATTGGGAGATATAAATTTCATATCGGGAAATGGATTTATTATGTTCAGTCACCAAATTATCGATACGGTTGGTTAACAGCTCATAACTCCCTTTGGTTATTTCTACAGAATCAGATAATCGTGTTGAAGCTTGATAAAAAGGAGATTGTTTATTTGTAGCCTCCCCAAATAACTTAACAACGTCACCCGTTTTTTCAGTAAAATCGTTCAACTTTCGTGCTAAATTGTCTGAAAATGTGTTCAATTCTTGTGCTAGAGAATTAGAATGTTTGACATTACTTCGCATATCGTGAGAAATGTTTTCAATACCACTAACAACCTGGGCTAATTTCTCAGTCGTATGAAATAAACTTTGATCTATTTGATCATGTTCAACTTGACTACAAAGCGGGATAAGATAAAATTCAGTAATCCAATCTAAATGGGAAAAAAAGCGTTCTTGTACGGGTTGCACTCCATTAAATTTAACAAAGAGTAAAATAATAGTCCCTATAATCCCAGCGAGACTGGCTAACATCGCTGATTTCAAACCTTCATAAATATTTCCAATGACTGGCGTGTATTTTTCCAGTTGAATCTCACCTCCTTGAATAGCACTGTTAAAGCCACTACTGGCCAAAATATCTTCAAAAGCCCATAAGGTGCCGGCTAAACCAATAATCAATAATACGCTGATTACAAAATGTGCAAAATAACTTTGTTGTCGGGCTAATTTTCTAGGGGGCATTGTCTCAGCTATTGCTTGAATCCGCCCTAATTTTCCACTTTCAGCAAGTTTTAAAACAAATCGTATTCGCTCGTAGACTAAATAAGAACTTTTTTCAAATGCTAAAAGCAAATGATTTTTGGCTTCATTAACGGCTTTTGCACGCTGTTGTCCTTCCTCTAATTTATCTAACTTATCTAAAAACATTTCTAGTCTATTTAATTGAGTTTGTTCTCGTTGATAAAACCAGCGTACTCGCATTAAACTAATGAGAGCAAGTACTGTTAGTACCATAATAACAACAATAAAGAACCCAACAACTATATTATTAGATAAAGTTAAAAACAGTTGTTCTAAAAAAGTTAGTGTACTTTCTAAAAGTTTTGTAATATCCAAATCATTCATCAGAATCACTCATTGATCAATTTATGTATAACAATATAACACACTACCTTTCAAATCAAAATAGTGATGTGTTGGAGACAGACTGCTTTGTTTCCAGAAAGGTTTTGTCCAATAAAGGACTTGGTTTTTTTCGGCGTTGATTTTTTGACTAAATGGGTGGTGTAAAGGTAACTGAATATTATTCATGTTATCTGTATGACTTATCACACCGGCAAGATATTCTTTTCTTGTCCTATTACTTACATTTAAAGGACCTATTGGATGTTCTTCATGAATAGTCAGTTGTTTTTGCCAAACACCAATATTGCTATCCACACAACGACGTAAATTCGCAAAAACATGCTTTGGTACTGTATCAAACACCATATCTTCCGCATCCAAAAATTGATGAAAAACCGCATACAATTTGTGTAAATTGTACCCTAAATATTCCACATATTTTTCTGGCTCATTAAATCCTTTTTCAAAATCTTTATGAATTGTCAATAAGGTTTTGAGGATAATTTCTCTATCTATAGATAATTGTTGTGCTTTTTGCCCCGTGACAAAAACTGAATAATCAGGGGCTATGATAGTCCAATATAATAAGTCTATCCATCTATGCCATAGTAAATGCGTATCAGGATAATCTCGACACCATTTAGGAATTGGTAAATCAAGATGTTGTGATGATACTGTATAAATATCTGAAAAATCAAGCCAAATTTGCCCTTTTAGATTAATAAACGGTAAAACCTCAGCAAGTTGGGAAAACGCTGATATCGTTTTTATCGGTGCAATCCAAATGGGGGAGGAAGTCGTTAAAACTGTACCGTGTAAAACAATATCCCCGATTTGTGGCTGAACTGCTGGTGCAGTTTGTTGACGCAGTTCATTTAATTCTTCAATAGAATCGTTCAGTTTTGCTTGACGCGAACAATGTGCTAACTCCCAACAATATTGACGAACATTGTTTTCATCTAATTCTATTTTATCCTGTTTATTAGGAGTAATCGCACTATGAGAAGAGGGAGTTGATTCAACAACGGGAGCTTGCTGTGATTCCAGTGATGTGGCTGGCACAATTTTGGATTCCAGATTAACGGCTTGCAAAATCTCTTTTATATTTTCTAGTACAGGATTGAGTACTTGATTAATCTGTTTTGCCTTTTGTTCTTCAGTTTCAATCAATTGCAGACATTGTTGAACAGCAAGCCAAGTCTTAGCTTCTTGCACTGTTGCTGTCCATAAAAGAGTCCGTTGACTTAAAATCTGTATTCGTTCATTCTCAGGTGGTAATTGTTGCTTTAGCGAGTTAATCGCTTGAGTGATTTTAGATAAATCAAGATCGGAGATAGTGGTCATCAATTTAACTTTTATTCTTTGTAATTATGAGTATTTTTGAAGCAAAGCCTCAAAGACAGTGCATTCCCAAGTAAAACTCTCATCGTTATACACAAATATGTAAGTATTTAAAATATAAAGCGTATCTTGTAGGGTGGATAAGCTTCGCTTTATCCACCATTTTGGTTTTGGTGGTAGCGTCATTTACCGTTTTGGTAGTTTGATGTATGACGCTATCGCTTATACACCCTACCGTCAAATCAAATACTTGTGTATAATGTATAGGTATTCGGGATTTTTTAAGTAATTAATTTTATTATCGTTCCTAAATTTTATTTGGGAACAATAAAAATCCCGAACACTTAATGGTGTATAATATAGTAAAACTTTGCTGATTGTAACAGATTTTGGGGACACCCCCTAACCCCCCGTACACGGGTGGAACCAAACATCATTCGACACTTTTCTTTAATTTTTCTATTTTGGGACTTCCCCCTGTGTACGGGGGGTTAGGGGGGTGTCCCCAAAATTCGTTATAATCAGAAACTTTGGAACGATACTAAATAATGGTCACGAAATAACCTCCTGTTTTTGCTTAGTTACCACAGGTTTTACCTGTGGAATTAAAGATATAGGGAAATTATTTCATAACCGTTCCTAAAAAATACTTGAATTGTACGTAGAACAGGCGTTATTATACATCACAGCTTTTTTTACAGCAAGAACAAGTTTTGATAATCCAATAATTGCTGTTTTGCTTTTGCCAATTTTTTTTCACCAATTCTAAACTCAAGCTAAGAATCAACTATCCAAAACCATAATTTTATGTCATTTATAAAATCCTTATTAAAATCTTTATTAAGAATAATCTTTGGAGTTTTCATTGCAATTCCTTTGTTGTTATATCCATTCTTGTATTTTGCTCAGGAAAAGCTCCTTTTTATTCAGCAAAAAAAAGACAGTGAACACTTAAGTTGGGTAACAAGAGAATACCCCCATGCTGAAGAGGTGCGAATTAAAACGCCTGATAATGTGCTATTACAGGGTTGGTATATCAAAAATAGTCCTGAACAACAGTCTCCCTTGGTTATCTATTTCGGTGGCAATGCAGAAGAAATATCAAAACATATCAGAGAGATTAACTATTTTAAAGGTTGGGCATTATTATTGGTGAATTATCGGGGATATGGTTTGAGCGAAGGGAATCCTAGTGAAACGAATTTCTTCAAGGATGCGGTTTTACTTTACGATACTTTTGCTAAAAGGATTGATATAGATAATCAAAAAATAGTCGCATTTGGACGGAGTCTTGGTACAGGTGTTGCTGTTTATTTAGCGCATCAAAGAGATTTAAAGGGACTTATCTTAGTGTCGCCTTATGATAGTATAAGAAGTATAGCACAAGAAATTTATCCTTATGTGCCTGTTTCACTACTTCTTAAACATCATTTTGATTCACTGATACTTGCATCCTCAATTAAAATACCAATGTTAGCTTTGATTGCACAAAATGATAGAATAATTCCACCTTCTCATTCTTTCAAATTAATCGAAGCTTGGGGTGGTGTTGCTCGTCACACAGTTATTACAGATAGTCATCATAATAATATTACAATGAGCTATGAGTATTGGGAGAGTATTATTGCGTTTCTTGATTCGTTGCTTAAGGTTTGAATTTCTTAGAAATGTGCATGAAATAATTTACCTATATGGGGCAAACCTGACAGGTTTTAAAAACCTGTCAGGTTTAGTTGTCGAAGTTATTTTATGCACGTTTCTTATTGTGTGAAATTTGGAGTCCAAAATTTATTTTGGATACATTCCAAACTAAAGTTTGGACTCCTTGAGACTTCAAATATAGCGTTTCCCGATTGCGTCAGGTACAAGTCCCCTCTTTATTTAAGGAGGGGATTTAGGGGAGGTTGTACTTTATCCAATCGGAAAACGCTATATCCTTATCAAGAAAATAAATGACGCAATAAAGCTATATCCACATAACGCGCATCACCCACATTTCCAGCAAGCACCGTAAAAGGTTTATCAGGTTCTCCCAAATGGTTAAGTACCAAAAACGCCTCACTAAAATCTTCATGACGAGTGTAATCACTGACAGTAACCAAAGTGCGTAGATTAGCACCCATTGCAGATCGAAGACCATTCTTTGAATCTTCAATAGCAAGACATTCTTCTGGTTTTAGCCCTAAGTCTTTCAGTACATACTCATAAATATCAGCAGCTGGCTTTTTTGCAGAAACCATATCACCTGCTGCAATCACTTCAAACCATTTAACCGCTTCTGGCATTAAGCTATGTTCTAATAAGCGGTTGGCATTTTTTAAAGTTGTCGTGGTAGCAATGGCAAGTCGTATCCCTTCACGACGCGCTTCTTCCAATAAACGACGCACCCCAGGGCGCAACGAAATAGGATTACGTGCTAATAAAGTTTGATAAAGTGCCGTTTTCTTTTGATGTAAGTCGGCAACAAAAGCATCAAAATTATCAGGGCGGTTATAATCGGGACGATAACGATTCACATAATGTTTGATTCGTTCTTTACCTCCCGTCACTGTTAGCAATTCCCCATAAAGTTCTACAGTCCAATGCCAATCCAGGTGATATTCAGCAAAAGCTTCATTAAAAGCAACACGATGGGCATCACGTTCTGTTTCTGCCAATGTACCATCAACATCAAAAATCAAAGCACTGAGTTTTGTCATAATAATTCCTAAAAAATTGGTTATTTACTGAAGTTACGCAGATAGCTTCCAAACTTTCGTTTCAAATTCATTTTGCCAACTATAGAGTATAGAGTGCAACCCATCGCAAAATAAATTTAATTTGAAACGAAAATAGAGACACGGCTGGCCTGTCTCTATTTTTGGAAGTGCAGTGCGTAACATCAGTTATTTAGAGAGATTGTCTATGTTCTAACAATGGTTCAAAAAATTGCTTTGCTACTATTTTAAATTGTTTATTATCTAACGGTGTATTTTCTTCTTTGCTGCCAAAGCATAATTGGTAATATTCTTCCTCTGACTCGCCCCGCGTAAAGTCATTACCTCTCCAGGCACTTTTGGCCTGATAAAAGGCATCTTCTTCTATCTTACCGTTGCTCATGGCTTCTACGAAGGTTAAGGAAGATTCTGGAAAAAAAGACAGCGGTTGAATAAGTCCTTGCCAATAATAGGCTATCAGTTCCTGTAAAATGGCGTGACTATTGTCCACCGGTTTAAACGCCCAACCGCCATTTTGACCTATTAAAAGGCTATGACGTGGTAAGTCTTTATGTGGTAAGCTATTGAGGATTAAATGGTGTATCCACAGTTGAATAAAGTCTTTTGCTTTGATTTTAGCATAACGATAATGTATCAAGTTGTTGTGCCATAATCTGCCCAAACGTCCGGTAATACGCATATCTGCTATTGTCAAATTGATAGTGACAGATTCCATTTTTTTTTGCTGAGTCGTTGCTTGTTGCACACGCTCTACAAAGGGTTGGACTTGTTCTGTTAATTGGCTATAGACATAATCCCCTATTTTTCCATAAGGGAGTTGTCCACCTGCTTTAGCAATGGCTTTATATTCTTGTAAATCAAACCCTTCTAAACTTTTCTCGACCAACGTTTGATTGAAGTTATAACGTTCCAATCCTAATATCTCAAAAGGTTCACTTTCTTCAAGTAACCCTTCTCCAGCTTGCAATTCTATTCCTAAGCGTTCTCTCAATAAAAACTCGGTGGGATTTCTAAAAAAGCGAGTGAGACGATTAATGTCCAACGTTTTCCATTCCGCTTCTGGTTGAGGGATTGGAAGTGCTTCAATAATAAAGTCTTTACTTTCTTGTTGTTCATCATTTAATAATGCTGTACTGGCGGTGCAATATTCATTAGAAAAGCTAAACAAATGTTTATCTGTTTCATTAAAATAACGAGGACTAAACGCCTGCAGCGGGTGATGGGTGATTAAATACTCCAAAATATCTCGTTGGGGATATTTAAACCCTTTACTGATATAATCCAGTAATTCGCTGACTAACACCGAAGGCGGCATCACTGTATTATCGTGGATACTTTGCCCCACGTAACTGATGTAATAATAGTTCCGCGCTGAAAGCAATGATTCTAAAAATAAATAACGATCATTTTGACGGCGCGAGCGATCACCAGGTTTAGGATTTTTAGCAAGAAGATCAAAACCGAGCGATTTGCTAGGGCGCGGGTAAGCTTGGTCATTCATACCTAATAAACAAACAACTTTAAACGGAATACTTCGCATTGGTAGCATGGCACAAAATGTCACCTTGCCAGTGAGAAAGTTGATTTTCTGTTCTTTTTCGGTAGTCAACGGATGGCGTAAACATTCCAATATCACTTCATAACTCACTGGAGCTTCAAAACCGACTTGTTGACTGTTTTCTACTAATTTGTTGAGAACATTACGAATTTCTTGTGCGTTGTTATTTTCATCTCCCGATTCCAAAAAATCTTCTAACATTTTTTTTAGAAATTCTGACCATTCAGGTAATGTTCTTGGTTGTGCTAGGGCTTGTACATATTCAAATAATTTTTCAACAAACGACACTAATTTACCAAGAATTAAGGTATCACTCCCCTCAATTTCATCATACGGCAAAATATCGTTAAACAAGTGTTCACCATTACCGGGTAACGTATAACCGAGTAATAGACGTTTTAACCCAGCCCGCCACGTATTAGCATCATAAGCCGGTAGATTCATCCGTTCCCTATCAGTTTTATCCATCCCCCAACGGATTCCCGTTTTTTCTATCCAATGCCGAATCAAATCAAAATCTTGTTCACTCAATTTAAAGCATTTTTGCACTGCTTCAGTTTCTAGCACTGCCAACACTTGGCTAACTTCAAAGCGGCTGTGACTCAGTTCTAAAATAGCAAAAAAGGTATCAATCACCGCACTTTCACCACGCAAACTCCGATCAGCAATACTATAAGGAATTTTTTTAGATTCCTCTGGCGTAGTTGCAAATACAGCTTCAATAAACGGTGCATAAGCTTCAATATCAGGCATCATTACCACAATATCTTTAGGCAAGAGCGTGGTGTCTTCTTCAAACAATGCCAACAATTGATCATGCAATACCTCAATTTCACGCATTGGACTATGGCAAGCATGAATCTGAATGGATTTATCAAAGGGATCAATCAATGTTGCATTTTCTTCACTACCTTCACGTAAATGCAAAATATCCGATTGAATACAATTCAATAACGTTGTCTCAGTAAGATCATCAAAATAATCTTGTGAATCATGTTGGTATTCATTGAGCATGTCTATAAAATCGCGCCCCATTTTGCCCATAGAAGCTAACAAAGTATTCCCCCTTTCATAATATTGTGCATCGGGAGTACTCTTCTTCTCTTTGAGCTTTGCAGTTCTATGGGCTATTTCACTATCCGAAACGATATCGCCCCAATATTCCATACAGGGATTTAGCAAAAATATATACACATCTATTACTTTGCCTAACTCTGCTAATACTTCTAAATGAAAGGGGGGCAAGGCGGAAAGTCCAAATACTGAAAATCGTTTAGGAAATCGTAAGTTATTAGTAGCACGGGACAATTTGTTAAAAAAAGCGGCTCGCAATTTAGCACGATGTTCTATACCATAACGTTCTATTAATGCTCGCCATAAAATAGCTTGCCAACGTGCTTGTGAATCTTTTTCTAATTCACTTGGTTGTTCTCCCTTCTCCCAAGCCGCGATCCATTTGGGACGAAAAATAACATATTGGTCAAAAATATGAGCAATTCGCCACGCCAATTGAAAACGCTTAATATCCTGATCGTCCTCCTGCAAATAACTACCTAATTCGGTAAACTCTTGTTCTTCCAAAAAATAAGGCAGAATTTCCATGAGGCTCCACGTCATCACTTCTGGATCAAATTTTGAAATTTCCGACAAATCTAATGATTTCAATGTCTTTTTAAAAAATTGCCAGACTATCTTGTTGGGAAATGGAAAATCCCCATTAGCAAATACGCCCAATTGCTCAGCTAACCCCATTGACACCCATCGTTCCATGCCTTTACTTTGGACAACAACGATTTCTTTAGTTAAAGGTGGGAGAGGTTCTGAGTTAATGACTGTTGCAAGAGCTTGGATTAAATATTCTATGCGATTACTGGTTTGAATATGTAACATTATGTATTATTTTTCCTTTTAGTTTTCAGTTAGAACATTTTCCCACACTACCCGTTCAAAACCCAACGCCACCACGCTTATCATAAGCAATTGCAAAGTGTTTTCGTATTTGCGGTTCAAGCGTTTTTCATAGTCAAGCAATTGTGTCTTTGCTTCTTTGAAATTTTGTTGTACCAATGGAATTGCTTTTATCTCATCTTGATTCATTTCTCTGATTTTCTCTCCCGTTAAATCCGCTTTGCCTAACTTGACATACTTAAATTCCAGTACAACGTTTTTCAGGTTCGATTGTCGTTGTTCCGGGCGCAAAATCATCGTTAAATCCGCATAACGTCTGTCGAGTTCTGTTTCTGAATCCATGATATAAAAGGTATCATCAAAAAGCACTGTTAAAAAAGCGGTTTTAATGGTTAATTCATTGGCTTGCTGGTAATCACGATTATCAAACGCTTTGAAATAATGCTGCTCCATAAAATCACAAATCGGTTGCAAGTCTCCTGTTTTATAAAACTGTCTCGCCAAAAGTTGGGCTTGGTTTTGCTCAAGCTTTTCAGGGAGGAACAAGTCTTTAAGCTTGTCAACATATAGCTTTCGGATCACCAAATTAGGCACTTTAAAAAGCATTTCTTTCCATTCGTTTTCACCATTCAAGGTTAAAATCCCAAAGTAATATAGCAATGAAACCATAAATTGGGTGTCTTTAACCGAGTTGAGCATATCTTCAACCCCAAAACCTGACGCGAGTTGCTTCAGACTTAAAGGTGGATTTTCGTTCAATGCTTGGACAATCACGTCTTTACCATAAGGCAAATCTGAAATATAAGTCAGCTTTCCTTTGTCCATCGCTAAGTTATTATCCAACAGTTGTTCTGGAAATTGGCAATCTTGCTGGAAGTTTTTCAGAAAATAAAGGGCCAAAATCGGATTATAGACAAATTCTTTGGCAGGTTTGCTAAAACGATAACCATCATAAAAAGTCCGCATAATCTGAAGAGCTTGTTGAACTTTTTCTGATGAAAAATCACATTCAAAAGCAATTTGCGTCAACGCTTTTTCAATTTCAGCATCCAAAAAACCGCACAAATCATTAAATTCACGCCGCAAATAAATATGCTCCGCCACATTGTAACCACTGCTCATATCACTCAGTACAACAGGCGAGACACCTGTAACAAAAGTCCGTTCCAAACCATTGCCACTGGCAGCGGTTTTAATGGCTTTAAAGAGTGCTTTGACGGCACCAGTTCCTGAAAGTAAAGCTTGATAACGGCTTTGACTCCCCTGTTGATGAGCCATCATGAGTTCATTGGCGAAGTTATCGTATTCATCAATAAGTAAATAGAGACGATAGGGTGACAATTTCACTGCTGTCAAAAGAGATTGAAAAGAAGCCTGTGCATCAGTCGGTTCAATGGAAATTTCAAACGGTAACCAAGCTTGATAATAATGTGCAAACTCTTGAATACGTTTATTGACATAATAATGCAAGGCTTGTCGAATTTCACGGACATCACCTTCAGGGCTAACCGCCGAAAAATCCCATGTCATCACAAAATACTGATTATGTTTTGGCGTGGGATTTTTGCCAATGGCTAAATGTCCAAACAATCGTTCAAACTCCTCTGCTTTTGCGATGTCGTAATAATTTTCCAGCATGGATAAAAGAAGGCTTTTCCCAAAGCGGCGCGGGCGCAGAAAAATCAGTTCTCTGCCAAAATCCTCAATCACTCGAATATGACGGGTGCGATCTACATAAAAATAGTTTTCGGTGATTAAGTCATAAAAATTGCGTAAACCATAAGGAAATTTGAGCATGATTTTTTACCTCATGTATTTGAGAATGTTGGTAATTATAACATTAATAATGAATAGAGTACAACGATAGAGTACAACGAATATTAAA
>JAUCGK010000153.1 GCA_030378085.1 Candidatus Parabeggiatoa sp. HSG14 | reverse complement strand
ACAAAGACTTAGGCTTAAGTTGGCGCGTATGGGGGTATCCCCAAAATCTGTTACAATCAGCAAAATTTCATTTTGCACTACTCTGGTATTCACTTTTGAAGTACAGTGCGTAACATCAGTTATTAAATCGAACCCAAGTTTCTTAGGAGTCAGGATTTTATAATTCCCAAAACTGGAATGCTCAAACCTGACAGATTTTAAAAACCTGTCAGGTTTAGTTTCGTATGTTATTAAATCCTGACTCCTTAAGAATAATTGTAATTACTCAATCACTTGCTTTAAGGTAAAGCTAAAACGGGAATGTATTTTAAGTAGATAAGGTGATAGAATTAAAATTTTAACTTGCAAAAATAAGGAGGCAATAAAAAGTGACTTTACGTGATGCATTTTATCTCATGGCAGTCGGTTTATCAACTCTATCTACTTTTGTTAACGCCGGAGTTGTTTTAGATGGAACATTAGGCACAAGTGCTACTCTACAAGGACCTCACTTTGCTATTGAGGCTGCTTTTGGGCAACAAGTTGGTACTAATCTTTTTCATAGTTTTGAATCTTTCAATCTTAATTCCAACGAAAGTGCTACTTTTACTGGTCCAGTCAATATCAGCAACATCATCAGTCGCGTAACGGGAGGAGAATCTTCATCTATTGATGGTTTATTAAGTTCAAAAATCACAAATGCCGATATTTATTTTATCAACCCTGCCGGGGTGATATTTGGTTCCAATGCCAAAATAAACTTACCGGGATCATTATATGTGAGTAGTGGCGATTATCTCAAATTAGGAGAAAATGGTCGTTTTGATGCGACAGAGCCAGACAATAGCTTACTTGCCGTTGCTCCCCCCAGTGCATTTGGTTTTTTGGATAATACCCCAAGTCGCATTACTGTTGCTGGTAGCCTATTATTAACTAATCGTGAAAAAATGGCGAGGCTTCTCAGCGGCGAAAAGATTCCACCAGATACTTTAGCTTTAGTGGGTGGTGATATCCAGATTGAAAATGGACAATTAATCAGTTTTGGTAATGATGCCTATTTAGTGAGTGTTGCTGAGGCTGGTGAAGTCCCTCTCGATCCAAGCCAATTCCCTGACGATGCTTTTGCCCGTTATGGCACGATAACTATTACTGACACACTTGAGCAACGCAATTTTGGTAATATTGATACCAGTGGACTTGGTGGCGGTGAAATTTTTATTCGGGCTGGCCAATTTTTCTTGGATAATGGGTGGATTTTTTCGGATACTTTTGGCGATAACCCAGGACGTGGCATTAATATTCATGTCAACGACACATTTACTTTACAAAATGCCGCGAGGATTACCACGGATATCTATGCCATACCTGAGCAGCTTTTTTTTGGGAGAAGCAATGCTGGCAGTATCAACATCAAAGCTAGGGATATAAGTCTCACCGATGGCTCCCAAATTCAAAGTAGTAGTCGAAGTGAAGGGATGGCTGGCAATATCACCCTAGCTGCACAAAATACTTTGTCGATAACCGGTGCTGATAGCACTGGCAAGTTTAGAAGTGGCCTATTGACCAATAGTTTAAATACTGGTGCTGGCGGAGAAATGTCGATTTCGGCTGATGCCTTAATCATGGAAGAAGGCGCAACCATACGGGCTGAAACTTGGGGAATCGGAGATGCTGGTAATTTATCTATCCAAGCGAACACTTTAACGCTATCAAATGGTTCCAAAATTAATGTCAGCACTGGGCATCGAGGAATTGCCTTTCAAGGTACTGGCAAAGCCGGACAATTGGCGATTGTCGCTAACAAATCCGTCTCAATAGGGGGCGGTAAAAGGTCAAGTGGTTTAGTCAGCAACACATTTACTCAAGGGCAAGGCGGAAAAATTGCAATCACTTCACCAGATGTCACTGTGCATAAAAAAGGTTATATTCAAGCGGGTACTCAGTGGGATGGAAATGCAGGCAGTATTATTTTGAATGTTGATACCTTAAACCTCACTCAAGGCGGGTTTATGTCAGCCACTACTACTTTTGGCACTGGTTTAGGGGGAAATGTATCGGTACAAGCCCAGAATATTTATATGACTGAAGAAAGTTTTCTTTCAGCCAGCAGCTTAGGAGAAGGTGATGCCGGCAGTATCATTTTGAGTTTGGAAGACAAATTAACTATGCGAAACAGCCTTATCAAAACATCAACCATTAAAGCTGACGGCGGCGATATTTTCATTACCGCGCCGAATTATCTCTATTTAATTGACAGTGAAATTTCTACCAGTGTTGGTACGGGATTCGGATACGGCGGTAATATCACTCTGCGTCCTGAATTTGTGGTACAAGATGAAAGTCCTATTATCGCCGAATCTTATGGAGGGCCGGGCGGTAATATTCAAATCACAACCACAAGTATTTATCAATTTCCACCGATTTTGAAAAGTCGCATCAGTGCCTCATCCCAATTTGGTGTTGATGGTGAAGTGTATATTGATTCACACACTGTGGATATGAATGGAATGCTGGGATTATCTAGTGATTATGTGAAAATCCAGTTACCAAAAAAATGTCATATTAGGGATATCAGTGAACTGAATACGTTTTATGTGTATCCAGAACATGAACTCAAGATGAGAACACCTGAAGATTTTCCAGAATAGTACAATGAACTACAAGGATTACATTTTAGAAAGGATTATATTGTAGCACTTTTTACAATACCTTCGCCAATACCAAAATTTGTTGTTTCGGGAATGAGGTACGATTTCCCGAAACCAAATTAATATAAGAGTTTCGGGAAATCCACTTCGTTCCATTCCCGAAACAAATATCAAATTGGCGAAGGTATTGTTTTTATAAACCAATTCTTTATATTTGTAGTTGCTTTTTTGATGCGGTTTTAAAAAAAATAAGATACATCGATTTGAAACACACCTTGGTGTAATCCCTTCTAAAATATAATCCTTGTAGTTGTTGTTGCGAAGGCAGAGCGAAAATAAATAATTTCACATATTAACTTGACAGGTTTTTAAAACCTGTCAGATTTAACCTTGGATATTATTTAATTCTCATTCCTAAATTAATCTTTGCATTTTGCAATGCAAATCTTACAAAATAGCCAAGATTTAATAAAATGGAAAATTGTCGTGAATAAAAAAATAGTGACAATTAATGGTATCCTTCAAGTGTTATCCTAAAATTTAATAAAAATTGCTTAAGTTTCAGTAAATTTAGACGTAATTATTTATAAATTTATGGACTAAATAATATAAAATAATTTTATGCAACTATCATAAAGCATTATACCAAGCTCTGTTAAACCTATCACAGCAAAATTGACAGCAACAAAAAATTCGTTTATTTCGTTAATTTGTTGTACTATAGCTTTTATCATCAGCAAAAAACAAAACCTAGAAAATACGGGACTTTCTTACTTGATAGTTTTGCTGCTTTATACATGGAACGATTTATCGTTGCCATTTTCAGATAAATATTTTGACCTAAATACCTGACAGGTTTCCAAAACCTGTCAAGTCTGATAACTTTTATTTTTCTGAATGCCTATATCAGATACTCAAACCTAAAAATCTGTTAAATCCACCAGTCCGTTGTACAAGGAAAACAACAATGACTACTTTATTCAAGCGCATCTTTATTGGTGCAATTCTAACCTTACGTCAATGGGTAACAAAACTTTGTCCATTACATGCCATTTTGGCAGTTGCTTTGCTGTTTATATCTTTGCCAGTGTTGGCTCAAAGTTCACTCTCTATTACTGGTACACCACCCACTTTTGTAGAATCAGGTGAAACTATAAGGTTCACCCCGGTGGTAAATGGTAGTAATGGTAATTCGTTGGAATTTTCTATTACTAATAAACCAAGCTGGGCAAAATTTGACTCTAGTACCGGTACTTTGCAGGGTAACTTTTCAAACCACAGCACTAAATACCAAGGTACATACACTGATATTGAGATCAGCGTATCTGACAGTATAACAACAGCAACATTAGCACCTTTTGATCTTAAAGTAACTTCTAAAGTGAATGATTTGTGGTCAAGGCGCTTTATCGACGCTGGAGGCAGCCCAACAGCCATAGCCATTAATACGCTGACCAACCGAATCTATGTGGTCAATAAATTGACTGACAACGTGACGGTGATTGATGGCGATGATAATACAACTACTGTTGCTGTTGGCTCAAACCCAATAAACATAGCCATTGACTCGCAGAGCAACCAGATTTACGTGGTTAATTCATCAAGTAATAACGTGACAATAATTGATGGCAACAATAATCAGACCACTACTATTGACATGGGAGACGAACCAAGTGAAGAAAACAAGCTAACTGCTATAGCCATTAATCCACAGAACAAGCAAATTTATGTGGCCAAGGCAGGCAGTAATAACAAAGTAATAATGATTGATAGCAACAATAATCATCAAACCACCACCATTGACGTTGGAGTCGGCCCAACAACTATAGCCATTAATCCGCAGACCAATCAAATTTACGTGACCAATAAGGATAGTAACAACGTAACAGTGATTGATGGCAACAATAATCATCAAACCACCACAATTAACGTTGGAGTCGGCCCAACAGCTATAGCTATTAATCAGCTGACCAATCAAATTTACGTGACCAATATGGATAGTAACAACGTAACGGTGATTGATGGCAACAATAATCATCAAACTACCACCATTGACGTTGGAATCTATCCAACAGCCATAGCCATTAATCAGCAGACCAATCAAATTTACGTGGCTAATACAAAGAGTTACAGCGTGACGATAATTGATGGCAACAATAATCATCAAACCACCACCATTGAAGTAGGAAGAAAGAATACGGATAATCAGACATTTCCACAGGAACATCCACAAGCTATTGCTATTAATCCGCAAACCAACCAAATTTACGTGACAATTCAAGCCCGTACATCATTCCCGGGTAGCTATATAGTGGAGATTGATGGCAACACTCTCGACACAACTATTATTCAG
Source organism: Candidatus Parabeggiatoa sp. HSG14 (assembly GCA_030378085.1). GTDB lineage: Bacteria > Pseudomonadota > Gammaproteobacteria > Beggiatoales > Beggiatoaceae > Parabeggiatoa. The sequence continues at coordinate 8,058 of JAUCGK010000153.1, read as the reverse complement.
GAACTAAGAAGTATAAAACCGGGAGTTCTAGCCATCAACCCTTATACTCATCAAATCTATATAGTTAATACGGGGATTTTTCCATATTCAGAATCTACTAATAACGTGACGGTGATGGATGGCAACTATAATGGTGACGATAATCTTATCAATTCTGTTGCAGGATATCCAATGGACATAGCCATTAATGATAATAAAATCTACGTGGCTAATTACTATGGTAACGTAATGGTAATTGATGGCAGTAACAATCAGATAAGCACTGTTACTGTGGACAAGCCAAGTAAGATAGCTATCAATTCACAGACAGACAAAATCTACGTAACTCATTTCAATAATAATAATGTAACGGTAATTGATGGCAGTAACAATCAGATAATAACCCCTGTTACCGTGGGCAACAAGCCAAATGCTATAGCTGTTAATTCACAGACAAACAGAATCTACGTAACTCATTATAATAATAACAACGCAACGGTAATTGATGGCAGTAACAATCAGATAATAACCCCTGTTACCGTGGGCAACAACCCAATTGATATAGCTATCAATTCACGGACAAACAGAATCTATGTGGTTAATCACGGTAGTGATAACGTAACGGTAATTGATGGCAGTAACAATCAGATAATAACCACCGTTGCCTTGGGAGAGAATGCAAGGCAAATAGCCATTAATCAACAGACTAACCTGATCTATGTACTTGATTATAACAACATAACAGTGATTGATGGTGATGATAATCATAAAATAAGTAATATTGTCTTTCCAAGTTATGTATATAACTTTGCCATTAATTCGCAGACTAACCAAATCTATGCAAATATTGGTGATGAAATAATGATGTTTGACGACAAGCTTGATAAAAGCTCATTCTTAGTAGATGCAGGGGGAGCTATAATTATGAATCCGCAAACCGATAAAATTTACATCGCTGCTTCTGAGAGTGAAGGGCATGTGATGATAATGAAATTTTCAGAAGAAGTCATTCACCCCAAGCCATTGCCAGTGAAGATTATTAGTCCTTTATCTGACGATAAGAGTTCCCTATTAATACCACCAGTTGTTACATTTGAAACCACGAACGATGTCGCCAAAATTTATTATCAAATCACCAGTTTGTATGAAAGTAATAGAACAACTGATTGGATTGCAGCAACCCTAACAGATAGTAGAACTGGTCAAGCCACAATAACTAAAGTACCGCGTGGAACTAACCTCCTTCGCGTTTTTGCCACCGATGAAATGATGGAAAACACCCTAAACAACGCCCCCGGTGCTAACAGTCCCTTCATAGGTGAAATAAGCAGTTATTTATTTAGGGTTATACCTAGCCCCATTGTATTGGATAACAGTAGCGATATTCATCTGACTGAGATAGATGAAGATACAGAAGCGAGTCAAAACACTGGGACTTCGATATCTGATATGTTAGCCACTGCTGCCAATGGCGATCCAATTAAAGATGGTGACTATGACGCAGTCGAAGGAATTGCTGTGATTGCAGTGGATAATACCAATGGTGTTTGGGAATATTCGATTGATAATGGCACCACTTGGATTGCTTTTGGTACACCTTCAAATACGGAAGCCCGTTTACTACTTGATGCTCCAAATAACCGCATTCGCTTTCAAAGCAATATTCTTAATTTCAATGGCACTATCGAAAATGGTGTAACTTTCCGTGCCTGGGAACAATTAACCGGTGGTGGCGAAAATGGTGGCATTGTTAATCTGACCGATACTGAACTTGACCCTTATGCGTTAAGTCCCGATACTGAAACCGCCAGCATCACAGTTACTGACACTCCCGAACAATTTACCAATATCTACTTAGAAACCAGCGCAGCTTCGATTCTCAATACTGATTCGGTTAATGTTGCCGGCAAATTAAGTGTGTCTCCCGAAACGGGTGAAAGCTTAAAAGATATCGATATTAAGCTAATAATTACCGCCCCGGATGGCTCAAATCAAATAATTAAATCGATCCAAACCCATACGGATACTGGTCAGTTTGAACTTAATGATTTAACCTTACGAAATGAGTTTACTTCAATGCAAGATGGAGCCTTTGGTTTTCAAGCCATATTTACAGCGACGGCTAAGTTAGCCAAGTCGAAATCAGCCATTGAAGCCGTATTAGTGGGTGCATCAGCCGGCTACGCTATTCTAATTCAAGGCAAAATCCAAAATGAAGAAGGTTTAGCCGCGCACAAAAAAACCACCAATCGTATTTACAAAACCCTCAAAAAACGCAAGTTTGAAGCACCCAATATTCATTACTTCAATTACAACATCACCAACAATAACACGACTCTCAATGAAATCATTATTGGAGATAAAACCACTCCCCTCGTTGAGAAAAAACCGACCAAAACAGGGATACAAGCCGCTTTTACTGACATACAAGGTCGTATGGAAACCAACCCTGCACCTTTCTACATCATCATGATTGATCATGGTGGCTATAACGGTAATTTTTACATCTATGGCGATAATGCGGGCAATAATGCGGATGATGACGTTATTACTCCAACCCAATTAGCCGGTTGGTTGGATGATTTTGAAACGGGTTTACAAAATGCCAACGCCCTGAAAAAGCCACGTATTGCCATTTTAGGTTACTGTTATTCTGGCAGTTTTATCTCGGAATTAAGCCAACAACCAACCTTCACCAACCCTGATGATCCAACAACTTTAGTCAATGCCGGTCGCATAATCATTACGAGTGCCACCGCTCAAGAAGAATCCTACAAGGGTTTAAATGAACCCGATGGGGTTCGTAGTGGTGAATTTTTCATGGAAGAATTTTTTGCTCGCTTAAACAAAGGCGATAATTTTAAACAATCCTTTGAATTTGCAACTGAAAAAACGGAAATTTTTACTCGTAAAGGTGGTGATACCAATGCTGTTAACCGTTTCTATGACGATGCCATCCAACACCCATTATTAGATGATGATGGCGATGGCAAAGGCAGCAATAGTCTTTCAGCGGATGCGGAGAGTGATGGTCACCAAGCCGACGGGGTGCGATTGGGTGTTGGTTTAAATTACGACACCAATTCCGCGGATAACCCAGCCGAAATTTTGAGTGTCAGCAATACCATCTACCTAAGTGCTTCTGAACAAGAAGCCACATTAGAAATAGTAGTAAATGATGGCTATAGTGTCGCTTTGGCTCCGGTTGATATTCGTAAACCAACCACCGTTCTGAGTTCTAATGGTACTGAAACCAACGAGCAGTTAGAAATTCCTGAATTATCACGGGTATATATGAGTTGCACCAGTTCTAATATATGTACCGAAGAATTTGACCAGTTTATCGAACCGGGCATGTACGAAGCATTTTATTTTGTTCGAGATAAAGAAACGCTAGACATTTCACCGGTGAGACGCTCGATAATTTACAAAAATAAGGTGGATAATCTTCCACCGACGGCTTTTAACTTAAAATTCCCTGATGCCAATGGTAAAAACAAGGATACCACAGAGCCGAAAACAACTTTACACTTTGTATGGGAACCAAGTCTGGATATGGATAAAGATGGCCCTGTGACCTACAACTTTATTCTTGCTAAAGACCCTAGTTTTAACGAAATCGTTTATCAACAAGAAGAACTGAAAATAGCCATGACTTATGTGGATGAAACGGTGGGTTTAGAAGACAATTATGTCTCTCCTGATGATACAAACCCAGAAGACGATCCACCCCCTTACTACTGGAAAGTTGAAGCCGTTGATCCGTTTGGTGAAAGAACCTCATGTAATTCAGTATTTTCGTTTAGAACCAATAACAGCAACACGCCGCCCGGTGTTGCGAGTTTATATATTTCCAGTGCTTTAAGTTTTAGACCAATAGATGATGCCGAAATTTTGCTATTTGACGAAAATGGTGACCCATTACCTGATTATAGTCTTTATCACGAACAAGGTTACTATAATATGTTGTTAGAGCAGTATGGTCTTCGGCGAGCAAAAATTAAGGTTGCGGACTATCAAGAGCAAGAAATTGAAATAGATATAACTCATGGTACCACTCAGTTGAATGTGGAAATGATACCGATAGGCGGTATTCCAATTCAACCCGGTGAATTACAATTTGCTGCTAGTGTGACTAGTATTGATGAAACTGAAGGAACGGCAACGATTTTGGTTGAGCGTGTCAACGGTAACGATGGGGCAATATCAATTAACTATGCGACAAGTAATGGGAGTGCGATTGCCTATAATGATTACGATAATGTTGGCGGCACACTAAATTGGTTAAATCAAGATGAACGCGCCAAAGCGATTAATCTACCCATTATGAATGATTTAGATTTTGAGGGTGATGAAACGCTTACTATTACTTTATCGGATCCAACCAATGGTGCAATTTTGGGTGCGTCTCAAAAAATAACCGTAACGATTATTGATGATGAATCGGCTCCAGAACCAGTGCCGGGCATATTACAATTTTCAACCAGCGGCTATTCTGGCACTGAAGGAAACAATACACTCAATATCACAGTGGAACGCACGGGCGGTAGTGATGGTCAAGTCTCGGTGCAATATATGGTCAATGGAACCGCCACGTTGAATACGGATTATACTGGTGGTATGGGTACATTAACTTGGAGTGATGGGGATTCTAATGCTAGGTTATTGAATCTCAATTTGATTGATGACAAAGACGTTGAAAAAATCGAAACACTCAATTTGACCTTATTTAGTCCAACCGGTGAAGCGACTTTGGGCAATCCGGCACAAGCCACTTTAACAATTACCGATAATGACGAAGCGGGAGTTGCAGGAGTATTACAATTCTCAACTTCAAGTTATAGCATTAAAGAAGGAGATGGTACACTCAATATTATAGCTACACGCACAGACGGTAATAGTGGCGAAGTCTCAGTACAACATACAACCACCAGCGCAAGCACCGCAAATAGTAGTGACTATACGGGTGGTAGTGGTACGCTAACATGGGCGGATGGCGATAGCAGCAATAAGTCATTGATTCTCAATATCACTGATGATGAAGAGGTTGAAAAACCAGAAACCATTCAACTCACCTTAATGACTCCCACAGGTGAAGCGGCTTTAGGGAGTCCCAGCCAAACAACAATAACTATTACCGACAATGATGTAGCGATTGAAGAAAAACCAGAACCAATCACAACGCCTGAACCTGTGATCACTTCCAATCCTGTAGTGATACCAGTCACACCAGAGCCAGTAGCGGAACCAGTGGTGACACCAATCACACCAGAGCCAGTAGTGACAACCCCAGCACCTGTGGTAAATCCTGAGTTAGTGACACCGATAACAACACCTGTTATTGAATCAGAGATAGTGCCGAGTCAGTCTAAAGTGGAAATATTACAATTTGCATCAACCACCTATATGGCTGAAGAAAGCGAAGGTGAACTTCATAAAATTGTTGTTAATCGCACAGGCAGTAGTGATGGAGAAGTTTCCGTGCAATATCTCACCACGATTGCTAGTACTGCAACGTTTGGACTTGATTTTATGGGAGGTAGTGGAATGCTAGTTTGGGCAAATGGTGACACGCAACCAAAAGTATTGCCAATCACGCTTTTGAATGATGGTGAAAAGGAAGCCTTAGAAACCATCAACTTGATGTTATACAATCCTTCAAATCAAGCTGTATTGGGACCACACGCTTTAACCACATTAGTTATTGCTGATAATATTTCAGTGGTATCGGATGGAACCAATAACGACTTTACAGCAATAAACAATAATTTAGCACCTGGCATCTTACAATTTTTAGCCCCTTTCTATACAACAAATGAAGGCATTGGCAACTTAACCACTTTCACCGTGACGAGAAGGGAAGGAAGTAATGGTAAAATATCAGTTGCTTATACAACAGACGGCGGTAGTGCCTTGCTTGACTATGACTACGTGGGTGGAACTGGTGAATTAGTTTGGCGAGATGGAGACACCACCCCCAAATCCATCGCTTTAATGATTCTTGATGATAAACAAGCAGAAGATTTGGAAACAATCCCACTGATTTTATCAGAACCAACGGGGGGGGCAACATTAGGAGTCATTCAGCGAGCAAGCTTGATTGTGGTTGATAATGATGGGCAAACTGTACACGGTACTTCTCAAGAGGATAATGAAACAACGAACACCTCTGAAGAAGAAAATGAAGTCACTTCTAATCCCGAAGAAGAGAGTGATGATATTTCCAGTCCTGATGAAACGGGAGAGGTTTCCTCTCAGAAAAATGAATTTGTTTTTTCCAGTTTGCCCAGTTTAGGACGAGGTATAGCAGTCACCAAAGATGGTAGTACGCTCAGTGCTAACGTTCTTTTCGATATGGTTAATCTCACCGTTGTTTTTCGAGGGGGTGTTTCCATAAATAGTCGAGAATATCAGTCAAATCTAACCACAACACCCTCTAAAATGGTGAAAATTACCGGTGAAATTGACATTGCGGATGTTCATATTGGTCAAGAAGCGGATATATTGGTCGTCATTGGTATAATTGATAATGGCTCAATAGAGACGCACGGCAGTGCGTTTCTACAATTTTTAATGCTCGACAACCAAGAACAATTCCAAGTTTGGGAGGGTGAATTTGCTACTTTAGTTGGTAAGAACGTCGTCTTATCGGAAACCCAAACGATTGAAATATATCATGGTTTCATAAAACCCGTTCAGGCACAAATCTACTTTGGTTATCGTCTTAAGGAAAATGGCATCATCTACTTCAATGGTGAACAGCCTATCGAACTACAAGTAACTAATGAGCATGAGGATAGTAATCCCTAAACTTAAGTTTCTAGTGCAAGGAAGCGGAAATTTCAATGCCATCAGTACAACGAATTGCCGAAATAAACGAACTGTTTAATTTATATAAATTGCTAAATTTCGTTAATTTGTTGTACTAAACAGGAGAATAATTTTAGAAATGAGGTGTAAAAAACAATACTTGAAACAAAAATATGGCCAGTAGAAGAGATGGCACACAAAGATGAATTTACCGATAGGGTAGAACTCTTGCGGAAATTAGAGCAATGGGTTAAAGCTATTGGACGCATCACTGCCATTAAGTTAAGGGCAACTATAAAGGATTGCTCTCAAAAAATCTTTAACTTAATGGCAGTGAGCCCGATGGATAGAAAAAACGGTCTTATCTTATTGGATCGGCTGGTGAATAGCGTCTTTTTTAAACCAGAGTATCAGGTGATACCATTTTATTTCAAAATGAAGCGAGAGAAAAGAACTTTAAAAAAATTCGGAATACGCCACGACATTTTTTAAACAATATTTGGCCTATTGTGAACAGGATGTTGATTTGTTTGATAAAGATATAGAACTGAACGAGCTATTAGCCTACTAAACAACAAAAAAGGACTGTTTTAGAAACCAACTCAAACGATAAAAAATCGCATAAAATGAAGCAAAAAAACTTTTTCAAAAAACATAAAAACAACATGAAAAACCTGAAATACAAAAGCTTTCTGTCAACACCCTAGCCCCAAGATACTTAAAAAGCCAAGGTGTTCTATAATTTACAATACTGGAAAAATAAGATTAAAACGCTTATAATATTTACTGTTCAATCATTTCCCTCCTTTTCAAGATTAAGCTTGACATGAATGAAACAAATTGATAATGTTTATTACATCCAGCCAAGGTAAAATGGGTAAATATCTGTGTGCATTAGCATTATAGCAATGCTGAATGGTGAATGGTAAATGATTATTTAGTATAATTATCAATTACTTAAATCATATAGATGTACTTGATGCAATCGGGAAACGCTATAATACCATGATACATGACATAAAAATGCCCCCCTACGCTTGATCTAGTAAGATGGGTAGAACGATAGAACGTTCAACCTGCGGTCTTAAATCTGTCATGATTTTGCCTATTTTTCGCCCTATTTTTTTCCACTCTATATTTATTTTACTGATGTTACGCACTGTACTTCAAAAGTGAATACCAGAGTAGTGCAAAATGAAATTTTGCTGATTGTAACAGATTTTGGGGATACCCCCCTAACCCCCCGTACACGGGTGGAACCAAACATCA
>JAUCGK010000152.1 GCA_030378085.1 Candidatus Parabeggiatoa sp. HSG14 | reverse complement strand
ACCAAACATCATTTGACACTTTGCTTTAATTTTTCTATTTTGGGACTTCCCCCTGTGTACGGGGGGTTAGGGGGGTGTCCTCAATTTTGCACTCCAGTTTGAAAGCTATCTGCGTAACATCAGTTATGTAATGCTACTTATTCCAGTAAATCTTTTAATTTATTTTTGAATTCTTCGTATCTTCTCAAAAAATGTGGGTAAACTCGTCCAAACCTGACAGGTTTTGGAAACCTGTCAGGTTTTTTCCACAGAATTTAGAGAAGGGAAATAAGAAAAGGAGTAACGCTGGAGCGTTACGAAAAGACTTCTAAACCTAAAGGTTTCGAGGCTTAACTCAATTTAAATTAATTATCTATTATGAACGCTTGGCAAAAACTCGCTTGGATTGAATGGTATCGTAGTTTTCGTATGACAGGTAAGGATAACCATGATTTTTTCTGGTTAGGTGTATTACTGTTTTTAACCTTAACTTTAGCTTTGCTGTTATGGGGAAGTCGTGAAGGATTGTTAAATAAATTTGTGGATGTTTCTTTAGGGCATATTGAAGGCGTGGGGATTCCGATTTGGGTAATTGCAAACAATCCAGAAGGAATTGATCGTGAATTGTTAGAACAATCCGATATAAAGTTTCATCCCTATCGTGAAGTAGAACGCTATGAAGTGGCTTTGCCAATGAATGACTTATTCGTTGCAAAAATTTGGGATGAAAAAATACCTTTTAATGGATGGGCAGTGTCAACGGTTGATCCTTTGTGGCAACTAAGCAACAAAAAATCAATTTCAGCAAATTCTACTGAAACCTTTACAATTCCGTTAGAAATTACGTTGAATGAAAGTTTATTCAAACAATATTTTAACTGTGCCGCTTATGTGGAAACGGTGCAGCAACAAATGCCTTTTTGGACACCTCCGCCAATTTCAAAAGAAAAGTCGCTCTATTGTCTTGCGAATAATATTCTTTGGTTAGATATAAAAGTAGGCACAGAACGACGTGAATTACTCCCTTTTAATATTCATTGGCAAACACGCATTCCCACGATGCATCAAATTGCTTTTCTTTTTCCCTTAAGTACTTTGCATACGCTGAAAGTCTCTAATTATTTCACTCATCTCAAATATTATCCTGAAGCACAAAGTAATAAAGATAATCGAATCAAAGAGTTAATGATATGGGCAGATAAAATTGAAGTGACAACATTAGAGCAACTCAAAACTTGTCTTGGCAATGCACAAATAGAGGCAGATCGGATTAGCCTCAAATATCCGTTGCCAAAAAATTGGGTGATTGAATGTATTCAACAAAGTGGTATTCCTTTACAAAAAGGAGATAAGAGATTATCTCCTCCCTATTTCACCATCAATGAAGAATCAGAAAGCCATTATTTTCAATATGATAATGACGATCATCTCACCGTTTTATGCGAACACGCCCAACCCAGTTGTCAGCCTTGCCAAAGCATCTTTCAATCGTCTGCTTGGAACTCGTTAGAAAATACGGTTTGTACTAATATACAAACTATCACTGATATGATGGCATTAATCGGGAGTTATCAAAAAGCACTTGTGTATGTAAAAAATCGCGCTGAACTTGCAAACCATTTAGAACAAATCAAAAATTTACCACAAAGCAGCACTGATAACCGCAAAGCATTTTATATTCATCCTACTTATAATAATGCTTATGTACGTTTTTTGTTTATACAAAAAGTGATTGATATGTTGAAAGTGGTGTATAGTCCATTTTTCTTGATTTTCTTGATTATTTTACTAACGGTACAAATAGGCATTGTCATCACTCACCGAAAACATAATTACGGGATACTTTTATCCAAAGGCGTTTCTTGGTGGCAGATTTATCAAATCATACTCATGCAAATTACACTGAGCTTTTTTGTTGCATTGTGTGTTGCCACCCTAATTGTTGAAAGTGTGCGTAGTTGGCTAAGGTGGGAATTTGCCGATATTGTGATGCAAAAACCTTATATTGATCATATATTAGTCAGTAATTTTGATTTATTACCAATTTCATTGCTGGATTATTCATTAGTGAGTATTGTCACACTGCTTATATCCTATCTCATTGCGACAAAAATATTGAGACATACTATTCCTGCACAACATGTTGAGCCTGCTTATTTGTTTAAGCTTTGAATTTTTTAGCAATCTGATTTTTTGCTCATTCCTTAATGTATTGACAAACTAAAAATATTATGTTCTGTATAAAAATCATATACTTAACGCATAAAGTACAAAAGGAAAAATCAAAAATGTAAAAAAAAACTTGAGGGATGTAAAAAAATAATGTAGTTTGATAGTCCACCCCTGATAAAACGGTAGTCCCTACAAAGCCAGTCTAATCTTTACCCACAAGTAGGTAAACTTATTGAAATCAATAGATTTTTATTATAGGGAAATATCACTCTGAAATGAAACTGGCAAAATTTGTCCTTTCGTCATGCTTGGATTTCATGGGTGTTACGATGCTATATAATCTTAACTATTTATACGATTAAATAATTTTATGGTACTTGTGAGTAAAGATTAGACAAACCAGTGGAGGTGTTTAAATGAAGTTTAATTGAATTTTGAAATAACAAAAATCAAGAACCAACATGATACCTTCATTATTCTTGGTTTTGATGGGTAGAATAGTTACAAAAATAGTACTTAACTATCAAGGTTGTCAACAAAGACCGGATTACTCAATGTTGTACCTTGTATCTTCAATCTAATTTTTGAGGAGTAAAACACACATTAATGTTATTTAATCCATTTAAACCTGCATCAAGGCGCGTTGTCTTTACCTGTACCCTATTGTTGGGATTATTACAGTCAAGCTGTACGCCCGTTCAAAGCATAAAGGGATTTTCTCCCTCTAAAGTACCCGTAAAAAGCATCCCGTTATCAACAAAGCCAGTGCTTCGCTTAAATACCGAGATGCATACCGCAAAAGTTACCCATGTTGACGTTGATGCTAAAGAGAAATATTTAGTCACGGGTTCTCTTGACAACACTGCACGTGTGTGGTCGTTGGATGGGGAATTAGTGCGGGTATTGCGTTTGCCAATGCTCAGTAAAGGTGAAGCCAAGTTGAGCGCGGTGACGATTTCACCAGATGGAGAGACTGTCGCTGTCGGAATCGGGGGGCAATTTAATGCCATCTATCTCTTTAACCGTAAAAATGGCAAGTTGCAAGAGCAATTATGGCACGATAGTGCCATTCACCATTTAGCCTATTCCCATAATGGTGACTATTTAGCAGCCAGTTTGGGTGGCGGCAAAGGTACTTATATTTACCGCACTTTAGATTATGCCATCAATCCAAAAGAAGATTGTAAGGGTAATAGCTATTGGGCTGATTTCAACCCGCTTGATAACAAGTTGGTAACCACTTGCGATGATGGTTACGCTCGTTTGTATGATGATAAGTTTGAATTGCAACACCAATACGAAACACAAGTTGATCGTCCACCCTTGGTAGCCAGTTTTTCCCCTAAGGGCAACAAGATTGCGCTCAGTTTTCAGAATTCCGCTCAAATCAATGTATTGGGCGATGATTTGAAATTATTGTACAGTCTTGATATACCTCCCAAAATGAGGCATAGAAGTGAGTTTTATGGGCTTGCTTGGTCATCGGATGAACATTGGCTGTATGCGGGCGGTGTTGATAGGAATGCACCTTATCAGTCAATTGTACGTTGGTCTTATGGTGGTCAAGGTGGTTATGACATCATAAAGCCAATTTCTCATAAAACCATCACGGGCATACAAGCCCTGCAAAACGGTTCTATTCTCTATGGGGCGGCCGATCCCACTTTTGGGATACTCAACGCGAATGGGGAAAAAACTTGGCGTCAGATATCGGATGTTGTAGATTTTCAAGGAAAAAACCTCCTTGTTTCTTCTGATGGCAGTAGAATTCAGCTTGTGTCTAAAAAAGCTGATGGCACTGATAAGCACTTAGTTCGCTTTTCTATCTCTGATCGCCAATTAACGCTCTTTCCTAAAGGTAAGTCAAACCTGACTGCGCCTCGTATGCAATTTTCAGAGGTGACTAACTGGAAAAATAGTTTAAAACCTCAATTCAAGGGAAAATCTCTGCCTTTAGCATCAAACGAAATATCACGTAGTTTTGCGATGGCACCCGGTGAACCCGGTAAGCAAAGTGTTTTACTGGGTACAAGTCAATCCTTACGGCTATTCGATAAACGAGGCAAACAGCAATGGCAAGTACCAGTGGCTGCGGAAGCTTGGAGAGTCAACATTCCCTCTAATGGTCGTGTTGCTGTGGCGGCATTAGGAGATGGTACGTTGCATTGGTATCGACTACGCGATGGTGAAGAATTATTTACTTTGCTGATAAATGCGGATGGCAAACGGTGGTTGTTGTGGAGTCCCGGAGGTTATTACATGGCATCAATTGGCGGTGAAGAACTCTCTGGCTGGCAAAACAATTGGGGAGAAGATAAAGCACCTGACTTTTTCAGTGTGACGCAGCTTCGTGATGGTTTTTATCGTCCCGATATGATTCGCAACGTGTTAAAAACCCTTGATCCTAAAAAAGCCTTACAATTAGCTAACCAAAAAATTGGGGGGGGGCAACCGGTAAATCAGGTTGGCAACATTTTCCCACCCGTTATTGAATTATTAGGCGATGACACATTTTCTAGTTCAAGAGTGGCGTTGCAATATAAAATCCGCGAAACGTCTGGTAAAGCAACAACGGGAATCACGGTTTTGCTTAATGGTCGTCCTTGGCCACAAAAGTATATCTCTTTTGGACAGAATCCTCTTCAAAAAGGGAAAATCCATCAGTTGAGTCTCGCCTCTTTACCCAAAGAAGACATTAACATAAGTGTTGTTGTTGAAAACCCCTATACCACGTCAGAAGCGGCTACCTTATCGCTACGTTGGTATGGAGAACCTGCAAAGGATGAATATCGTGCGATTGAATATGGGAATGTTATTATGCCTGAAGAAGAGGTTAACGTGAGCCTCTTTACTAAAAATCGTTATACCACGATAAAACCGTCACCCTTATTGTCATCGTTAATTGGGTATGGCGGGATGACAACTTTTGGCACTGAATATGGGGAGCCAACTGTTCGTCGTGGTGCTAAAAAAGAAGTGTTAACTCCAATCTTCAAGAAAAACGCTATTCTTGTGGCTAGTAATAGCTATACCACATTAGCACCTGCTGTCTCATCGTTGCCAATTTTGTATGCTATTAATGATAACCCCACCCCCCCATTATCAGAACATGATGTCTCTGATAAAGGCTCAAAGGGTACACTCTATGTTTTAGCCATGGGGGTTTCTGACTATAAGGAGGAAGGAATATCAAAACTGACATACCCGCCCCATGATGCAGAAGATATGAAGCAAGAGCTTGAGAAGCAACAAGACCTTATTGATAAAAAAGGGCCGAACTTATTGTATAAGGAAGTTACAATAAAAGGGTACTCTAATCCGACTACAGAGATAATGATCCGAGGCTTGGAATACTTGGAAAACAATGTAACGGAGACAGATACAGCGATAATATTTTTTGCTGGTCATGGTGTTAATATAGAGAGAAGATATTTTTTTCTCCCTACAAATGCTGATGTTACTGACTACAAGCAACTGAAAAAAACAGGACTGTCGTATCTTAGGCTGAAAGATACCTTGTCCAAGCTACCCGGCAACGTGTTATTATTCTTAGATTCTTGCCACTCAGGAAGCATTATGGATATGACTGACGTATCTAATGATTTATCCGGTGTGAAAAATAGTGTGGTGGTGTTTGCTGCTTCTACGGGTGATCAAACCTCCTTGGAAGCGAGTGACTGGGCAAATGGGGCTTTTTCGGAAGCAGTAATGGAGGGCTTGTCTGGCGAAGCCGATTGCGATTGCGGTGGTAAAAAAGATGGCAAAGTTTCCTTTAAAGAATTGGGTTTATACGTCTCACAGAGAGTTCCCGAACTGGTTAAATCGAAGTCTCATAACCAAACACCTGCCCTGTCAACTCCTAAAGCAATTGCTGATTTTGATATTGTGATGCTTGATTGATAAAGGAAAGGGGAATGTTTTATGCGGGAACAGGTTTGCAACCTGTTCCTGAACGTTTCGGTTTGGAAACTAAAGCCCTAAAAGCAAGTCTTTATTTTTGTTCACTATCAACTAATGTACGATAGGCAGCAAAAAGCGTATTTCCTACATTTTTAAAATGATTTATAGCTTTTCAGATAAATATTTTGGCCTTAATACCTGCCAGGTTTTAAAAACCTGGCAGGTATGATGACGTTCTATTTTTCTGAAAGTCTATATCTGATTACTCGAACATCAAATTTTCTCGTTATCCAAACAATAGCTACAGGGATTATATATACTTGATATTGTCTTCAGGCATGGTTCAATTCAGGGTAACACTCAAAGATAATGATGCTGGAGTCCAAACCTTCGTTTGTAACGCCCAAACCTAAAGGTTTGGACTCCATGTTACCTTTTTATCGCCATTTTTGAACCATGCCTATCTTCAACCTTGTCGTTATTGTTGAAAAACTAAAAATTTGATGATCGAGTGATCAATTTTTCGGTAATCCTAAATAGCAATGGTTCGGACAATTTTTTAGAGCAAGAAACGAGATTTGCGAACCATTGAAATAGGTAGTGATGAAATTCTAAAGCGAAGCTTTGCCGGATATCGTACAAGGCTTCGTTTTGGATTACAATATCACTGCTTTAACGGAACTGCCATTTTTTCAACTGAAAATCATTAGGCATTATACCGATTTAACCTAATGGCTTGATTTTATTAAATTAAAATAATCAATAATAAAATCAATAATTTGTGTTAAATTGGCTTAGTCTAATAACTAAAACTAACTGAGGAAAAGGTTAAGATGGATGTTGTTACTGTAAGCTTTTTATATTTACTCATATTTCGTCTCTCAATTGTGATGCTAGCTGCTATGAGTATTTTTCTTGGCTATAGCTTGTTTGTTAAAGGTATTACTGCGGGAGGCGAGGGCAGTGAAATGGGAGTTAAAGTGGGAGGCATGGGCCTCAATTTGAAAGGTGCGGCTCCCGGTACTTTTTTTGCGGCTTTTGGTGTTATAATCGTAGCGGTAATGATGGCTGACCCGCCAAGTTTTAAAAAAATCGAAACGATAAACGCTGATGGGACGAAAACAATAACAACGGAGACAAGGGATGTGAAGCTGGGGAAGATGAAGGTGGAAGATGACGAATCTACGACCAAAGATGCTCCTGATGACAAATCTGCGCAAAAAAATGACAACTACCCTTACCTTGTTCTTGTTAAGGAAGCGGATAAGTTGTATGGAGAAGGGAAATATAAGGATGCAGCAAAAAAGATGCGAGAAGCAGTAAAAGCATTGGAAGAAGAAGATGCACTGGCGGAGCAAAAGAAACAAACAGAGCTTGAGAAGTATGAAAAGAAACGTGATGAATATAAGAAGAAAGATCAAGAAACGTTCTAATGCAGCTTTTCCTTGTTTTCGTACTGAACCTCTTCTTAAAACCTCTGGGGTATTTTTATCATACTGAATGATACCCCTCTGCATAAGAACTAACAAAAAAGCCCTAAGGCGCAAGCCAAAGGGCTTTTTTTATAGTTCAATGGTTCAATGGTTCAATGAATGGTGTTGTTTTATCAAAACAACAAGTACAAACTAAGAAAAACACATTAAATGCAATGTTGCAAGTATCAACTAAAAATTCTCGCGGTGTTAAAGCGGGTATTTTAGGAACGGTTTCAAATAATTGTATGGGTAATAATTGGTATACTAAAAATCGGTGCGGTATATATCTAGCCCATAAGGTACAAAAAGAAATAGATAAAGATTCTTCTAAAGTGCTTTCATCTCCCAAGAAAAAGCAGGTAAAAATATTGCTCTTGTCGCATTAGAAAAAAATGATATTTCTTGTAAGAAAATTGAGTTTGATATGTACCATCTTTAAGTTATTTTATTATCAGTTTTTTGATAATAATTACATTACTGGTTTTGGACAAAAAAGTGCTAATTCTGTATTAATTTTATCGTACATATATTCACCTAATATTTGTTGTGTATTAAAATTTTGAAGAACAACATTATAACACAACCCCCACTGGTTTGTAGGGACTACCCTCATCTCCAAAACAATTGTCATCTTCAATGCTAAAGTTTCATGGTCAAGCAGCGATAGAAGCACAACTTAGCCCACTGGATGCGGTTAATTTTCTCTGTGATATGTTATAAAGCTTTGCGAAGGCACTAAAAACTCCAATCCCTCACAAAAAAATTAACCGCAACAGAATCAATAGAATAGGCGAATACAAAAATAGAGAGTAGCAGCAATAAGTGCTGACATCGGTACAGTTACTAACCAAGCAGTTACAATTTTTATGAGCATTTTTCCCCTAACGTACTGCTTTTTTTCAATTTTAACCAGTTTTTTTATCTCTTTTTTAGTGAATTCTATTTCACCACCGGTTTTAATACCTTTCAATTCTTCTCTTTTTGCAGCTATCCGATTTAGGAACTGCGTTTTTTCATTTTCATCTTCCTCATCTAAAAGCTTTTGATTCCACTTGACGAGCTTCTTGTTGATAGACTTGACATGGTGTGCTTTCACTCCCTCAATTTCACTTTCATACTTGTGGTAGAGATAATACCGTAAATAACCCACACCAAAAACACCACCAATCGCAATATGTGTCGAACTGACAGGTAATCCTAGCCAAGACGCAATAATGACAACAATAGCTGAAGACATAGCAACTGACCAAGCTCTTGCTTGATCTAAGTCGGTAATTTCACTACCAACTGTTTTGATAAGTTTAGGGCCGTAAGTTGCTAATCCTACTGCAATACCTAAAGCACCAATAATCATAATCCAAGGAGGAATAGCTGCTTTTTCAACAATTGAACCACTTTGCACCGCTTCATAAATGGCAGCAACTGGGCCAATAGCATTGGCGACATCATTAGCACCATGTGCAAAACTTAAAAGTGCAGCGGCAAAAATCAGAGGTACGGTAAACAATTTATTGATATCACTTTTCGCATTAGAAAGTTGTGCAGAAGCTTTAACAATAAGAGGTTTTATCACTAGATAAGTCGCTATGGCAAACAGGGAGCCTACAGCTAAAGCTGTTGTTATATCTAGTTTGACAATTTTTTTAATACCTTTAAGTGCTAAATAAGTGATAAATGCAAAGCTCATAGCAGCAATTAAAAAAGGAACCGCTTTTTTAGCGGATTCAAGTGTATCTTCTTTATGAAAAATTCTATCTTGAATAATATAAAGAAACAGTGCAGCTATTAGCCCACCTAAAACAGGAGAAATAACCCAACTGGCCGCAATTTTTGTCATTGTTGACCAATTAATCAATTCCCATCCTGTTGATATAATGCCTGCTCCCATGATTCCCCCAACAATGGAGTGTGTCGTTGAAACAGGCGCACCAAATGCCGTTGCTATATTTAGCCAAAGCGCACCGCCTAAAAGTGCAGAAAACATGACCCAAATAAAAACATCGGTATCCGCAATCATGTTAGGATCAATAATGCCTTTTTTAATGGTGCTAACAACATCTCCTCCCGCAATTAATGCACCACTGGCTTCAAAAATAGCTGCAATGATAATGGCACCTACCAAGGTGAGTGCCTTGGAACCCACAGCAGGCCCCATATTGTTGGCAACATCATTAGCACCAATATTTATAGCCATATACGCACCAACTACAGCTACAAATGTGAGGAAGGTGATTTGTGGCATACCACTTTTATCAACAAGAGTGTACAACATCACCAGGATTAGAAAAAGTACACCTATGCCTAGTTTGTAAAACTCGGTATAAAAATACTTTCTGTTTTTTGGAGCCAGCTTATCTGCTAGTATCTTTTCCTTCATAGTTCCTCATCTTAACTCATTAAAAAGGATGGGAAACTCCCCTCCTTACTTTCTACTCTATGCACACAACTTGCTTATAAATTATATAAGCTATTGATTTTAAAAGAATTAATTAAAAAACCACAGAAATTAAAATCAATAAAAATCAAATACTTAGAAAGTTATATGCATAGAGTAGCCTTACTCTAGGAATAGGGAGTTACGAAAATTATTTCATATTTATTCCTAAATTCTCATTTTTAGTTAATACCGATTACCAAATTACTCATTTTCAGAACCTCGAACCTCAGCCAGTTTATTAACTAACTTTGCCGTCAATTGACTAAACTGACTTCCCAAGTCCATTTTTTCTGTCGCTTCACTCTTTTGCCCAGTCAATGCTAAATGAAGTACATGAGAAGCTTCTTGGTGAAATTCTCTGTGTAATTCAAAAAGTTCCTGGTAGCTAGGTAAAGCTTTGCCCGCCGCAGAATCAAGCCATTCTCCAAGTTTACAAGCGTGGGAATTTTGTACCTCCTCAACAGTAGAATTACATTTGCCCGTTTTTATGGCATTTTTAAGATGAATTTTCCAGCGACTATGCGCGACAATCGCTTTATCAATAGTTTCTTTCATATTGATTTCCTTTTTTTCAGTTTCAGTTTTTTTCGGCATCTTCAGTCAAGTATAACTTTTTTACGAAATAGTTAAAAATTCAAATAATATACTCCTACGCGATGCTCAACTTTTTAACTATTTTTTAACTATTTGATTTTTTGAAATTATACAAAAATCTACGCTTGGAGGGACTCATAATCCTGTTTATTTCTTTATGAATAACTCATGTTACGCACAACGCTTCTTCAGTGCTGGGAGCAGGGAGCAACCCACTGTAATGTTTTAAAGCTAATCCTTAAAAAAAAGAGTGGTAATTTGATAGATTTGTAGAGACGCGATGCTCGCGTCTCCGATGCTCGCGTCTCGGCTCGCGTTGTAAATACTCATGGAATTATTTACCCCCAATGTTCGTTTATAAATGACATGTAAACCTTATTGCTGGCTTCTATCGAGCATTTAGAGACGCGAGCATCGCATCTCTACAACATAAATCATAGAATTATTTATAGCAAATCATTATTTTTTAGAAATTTAAACATCAAGTCTCGTAGAAACACTGTGCGTAACATCAGTTATATTATTTAAAATTGATTTTTCATTAAACTTTCATTTCATAAATTCGCTAAAGTTTGAGGTTTAAGAACGTGCATGAAATAATTTATCCAACTGTTGAATCAAACCTGACAGGTTTCTATAGCATTTCCCGATTGCGTCAGATACAAGTCCCCTCCTTAATTTTAAGGAGGGGATTTAGGGGAGGTTGTACTTTATTCAATCGGGAAACGTTATAAAACCTGTCAGGTTTAGTTGTCGAAGTTATTTTATGTACATTCCTTAGTTTTGATTTTTATTGAATTCTTATTCTTTAATGTTCCTAATGCCCTATCAATATATCATTTTTTAAGAATATTATGATGCCTTGCTCGCATACTCCCAACTTTAAATTTTAACCAAAAAATACTATATATTTGAAAATATTAAATTTTTAAATTTTTAAAAATTGTAACTACTCGGTTTTTCGTTCCAATGCTCCCACGTTGGCAACGAAGTAACGAAGCGTAGCAGAGATCATGCATTTTGTGATGATCCAGCATCACTCCTTAATTACCATTTAAAAACTGATTTTTACCCCAATATGCTTTCAAAAAAATTAGAAAAAATCAAAGTGTTAGTAACAAGGCCCGTTCATCAATCTGAAAATTTATGTCAACTCATAAAAGCCGAAAGTGGTAAACCTATACGCTTACCTGTCATAGAAATAGCTGAAATTGCTGATAATAGTGATTTGCTTGATTGTCGCGTTAGTCTAAAAAAACTAGACATTGCTATTTTTATTAGTGCTAATGCGGTAGAAAAAACATTACCCTTTTTATTAGAAAATGGCAATTTACCCTCAAAACTACAACTTATTGCGGTTGGCAAAAAGACGGCTAAGACAATTAAAAAATATGGATTACTGGCACTTTGCTCAGTCCCCCCGTTTAATAGCGAAACCGTACTCGCAATGCCACAATTGCAGAAAAAGGCAGTACAAGACAAACAAATTGTCATTTTTCGTGGCGAGGGTGGACGTGAATTACTTGCTGAGACATTACGACAACGCGATGCCATTGTAAAATATGTCAATGTCTATCGACGTATCCAACCACCTGTTCCCTCTTGGATAGTTGGCACAAAAATTGATGTTATTACTCTAACTAGTGTAGAAGGATTACAAAATTTATTCGCTATGCTGGAAGGGCAATCATGGTTACAAAAAACACCGTTAGTCGTTATGAGTGAACGTATAAAGGCTGAGGCACAAAAGTTGGGCGTTCAAGCCCCTATTTTTGTAGCAGAAACTGCTAGCGATGAAGGGTTATTAAGTGGCATATTGCAAACACAATATGAGAAGCATATTGCAAATACGCTCTGAAAGTGAGGTAAAAAAATGAATACACAATCCCATAAAAAATTATTATTCCTATGCACCGGCAATTATTATCGAAGTCGTTTTTCTGAACACTTTTTTAATCAGTTGGCAGAAAAAAAGGAGCTACAATGGAGAGCAGATTCGCGTGGACTTGCGATAGAATGGGGAACAGGCAGCTTAAGAGCTATTTCTCCTCACGCCATTAAAGGTTTGCAACAACGTGGGTTAACAATGTCTAATGATGAGCGTTTTCCAATTCAAGCGGTTGATACTGATTTCACAACTGCCGATAAAATTATTGCTTTGGATAAACATGAGCATCATCCAATCATGGAAAAACGTTTTCCACGGTGGGCTAATGCCATCGAATATTGGATTGTCCATGATATAGATAAGACATATCCTCCTTTAGCGTTAAGGCAAATTGAACAAAACTTATGTCAACTTATTGATTCGTTGATTAATCGCTACACTATTCCTGATTATAGAATTATCCAAAAAAATTCTATTTTAAACTTCAGGAGTTTACCAAGCCTCTAGAGGAAAAGGAGGATTTTTAAGTTATATACTGATGTTACGCACTGTACTTCAAATAATTTTAGGGACACCCCCCTAACCCCCCGTACACGGGTGGAACCAAACATCATTCGACACTTTGCTTTAATTTTTCTATTTTGGGACTTCCCCCTGTGT
>JAUCGK010000428.1 GCA_030378085.1 Candidatus Parabeggiatoa sp. HSG14 | reverse complement strand
ATTTTTATTTTAAAAAAATCAATTAATATTACAAAAAAATAGTTATTACCCTAACGAATATCTTGTAAATAATTCATCCGTTATATATATAATTAATAATTTCAATATCTTATTATTATGCTAATTAGATTTACCGTAGAAAATTATTTATCGTTTAACCAGCGTATTGATTTTAATATGTTGGCTTCTGATGAGACTAATCATCCGCATCATGTTGTGGAGAATAAACGTAAACTTTTACGTAGCTCTTTGCTTTATGGGGCTAATGCCTCTGGAAAATCCAACCTTATCAAGGCAATGGCTTTTGCAAGAGATTTTATCGTTGATGGTGTGGGAAAGCACAAGAATATAGATATTAAACCCTTCAAATTACAGGAAGATTGTATCCGTAAACCGGCTCGCTTTGAATTTGAATTTTATTGCATGGGTAGAGCTTATGCTTATGGTTTTGTTTTAGGAACGCATCGGGTATTTGAAGAATGGTTATTTGATATAAGCCAAACTGAAGAAATATCTGTTTTTGAGAGAAGAGAAGGACTATCAACAGGTTTTAATTACAAACATCCTATTTTTGACAATATATCTGATGAGGATAAACAACGCCTTAAATTTGAAGCAGACGGAACAAGAGATAATTTATTATTTCTAACGAATTGTAAAGAACGTAAGATTATACGCTTTAATACGATTTACAAATGGTTTGAAGATTTGGTTGTTATTTTTCCACAGTCCAAATTATTAAGCACCTTTGCACAGTTGAATGAAAGCTTTTTCAATGAAATTCTTACTTTTTTTGATTTAGGAATTAAACGTGTGCATTTTGCACCTATTGATTTTGATAGTAGTAGGGAAATCTCTCAAAGTGCCAAAGAAAAGATCAAGGCTAATTTTCCCTATGGTGAAGATAGAGCATATTTTGTGTCGTTTGAAAAATTTAATTATGTCATCCAAGAAAAACAGGGAAATTTACAAGCTTCACAAATTTTAACTGTCAGAGAAAACGATAAGCACAAAGAGATTTTTTTTGAACTATTTGAAGAATCTGATGGTACGCAACGGCTTATTGATTTAATGCCTATGTTAATGACTTTATACCAAGATAATACGGTCGTTGTCATTGATGAACTAGAAAGAAGTTTACATGCACTATTAAGTAGAAAGCTGTTTGATTTGTTCCTAAACAACCCGATTTTTAAACAAGGACACAGTCAATTAATTGCAACGACTCACGAGGTTACTTTACTAGACATTAAACAATCATTTAGAAAGGATGAAATTTGGTTTATAGAAAAAGATGAAACGAAACAGTCTATGATTTATTCTTTGGCAGGGGCAGACGTGGATAAATTGAATTTGGTCAATGGGTACTTGAATGGGCGATTTGGGGCAATTCCGTTTATTAGGGATGCTGAAACATTAAGGATGTAATTAGCAATAATATGAAATTTGACCCTAGTTTATGCCATAATGAGAGAGAAGTTGAAAGTAAATTAATTGTTAGCTATTTACTGCCAAAGTTGGGTTATTCGATAGATTTATGGCGACAAGAACATAAGTTAAATCGGTTTCGCTTGGATTTTTCTGCCTATAGCCATTCTGAGACAACAACCGATATTGTATTTGAAGCCAAACATCCAGATCGAAATTTGAATGACCATTTTCAACAGCTCAAAGAGTATATGTTAGAATTGCAAATTCCTTATGGGATGTTGACTAATGGTAAAGAAATTATCATTTATAAAAATACCAACAACAATGTACAACGAATTTTCAGTTGTTGGGGTCGTAAAATAGAGGAGAATATTGGTAAAATTAAGTCGTTAATCGGAAAAGAAACACTTGCAAGGGAGATTAAGTCAACAGGCCATAATATGAAAATAATCGCTGTTTATCACAATAAAGGTGGTGTAGGCAAAACCACAACAGTCGTTAATCTTGCGGCTACTTTTAGTAAGATGGGCAAAAGGGTATTGGTAATTGACTTGGATAGTCAGGCTAATTGTACTTTTGCTACGGGGTTGGTTAATTTTGGGGATGAAGAAAAGGATAACTTGAAAGGTAGTTATGTTTATCATGTCTTAAAAACACGTCAAGCTGCTTCAATTAAAGAAGTTGCTAGAAAATCACATTTTAGTAGTCATGAAATTGACGTTGTTCCATCTCATATTTTGCTTATGAAAGTTGAAGATGAACTAAATCAATATGACTATGTCAAGGGCTTGTTATTTAAGAAATTGGAGGCTGTTAAAGATGAATATGATATTGTTATCATTGACACTCCACCTTCTCTAAATTTGTATGCTAAATTGGCGTTGATAACATCAAATTACTTGCTAATTCCATCTGATTTAAAACCCTTTGCTAATGAAGGTTTGGAGAATGTTAGGGATTTTATTGAGGATAATAATGAATTTCGGGATATGATGGGCCGTGGGCCTATTGAAGTTTTAGGCGTTTTACCTACTAAAATTTCAACTAATGCTAGATTTATTCAGGGTACTTTGCAAAAACGTTTGGCATCAGTTTCACAGCGTTATAAATTTGAGGTGATGAACAGCATTATTTTTGAGAGAGATGATTTGGCTAAGTGTACGGAACAGACAGTGCAAATAGATGATGTAGAAGTGTCGGAGCCTCGTTCAATAGTTGATTTTAAATCTAATTCTAAATCAGTTGGTGAATTTGAAAAATTGGCTGCTGAAATTTTAGAAAAAATAGGATTGTCTTAAGATGAAAAGAGTATTGTCATCCATTGTAATGGTTGAGGATATAAAATCTCCTACAACTAGCAAAGTATTTTCGGAGTCTGAATTAGAAAAAGCAGCTCAACTTATTTTGCAGAGGGAAGGATTAATTACACCACTCATTGTATTAGAAAATGGTATTGATTCTTATACTTTAATTGAAGGTGAGTTTGAGTATTATGCGGCTCTTAGGGCAAGAGAAATTGATCCTATAAAAGGTGAAACGATTAATGCTTATGTTGCTAGATCAGAAAAAGAACTTCCCTTTTATGAACAACAGATTGAAATGTTTAGGCGTTCTGCTCAAACAGAAAAACCACTAGGAGATGATGGTAATAAACCTCCGATAACTACTAACAACAATACTGAAGTATTGCAAGCAATAAAAGAACTTAGAAATGAACTCAGTAATCAGTTCAATAAGAGTAGTAGTCAACAAACTAAGCAAAATAATGAGCTTAAAAATGAACTTAGTAATCAGTTCAATAAGATAGGTAGTCAACAAACTAAGCAGAATGAGGAAGTTAATAATCAACTGAAAACTTTGCAAAAAGATGTAACAAACGTTTCATCTCCAAAACCAAAGGTGGTAGATGAACCGCTAAACGCTTTGCCAAAAGATGTAACGAAGATTTCATCTCCAAAATCAGAACAAAAACCAGAATTGATAGATGACCAACTCAAAAGTAAACTGAGAGAAATATTTGCACGTACTAAAGGGCTTGGTGGACTTAAGGGGGCAACTTTAAAGAAAATTCTTGATAATTGGAATTAAATCATACTCAAAAAGGAACTGGAACTCATCAATTTTATAGTTTTCCAGTTCCTAAACTCTGTTTGATAATTAATTCAAGGGCGTTCCGCGTCTCGCAACATAGAGTATTGTAATGAAAACAGAATCTTTTTTTACTAGAGAAGGTAAAAATAAAGATTATGAAAATATACGTCTTGATGATGGTATATCAGAATATTTTTGCAGTTATGACCCAGATGAAATACGTGACTTTATCAAGCAATTGTGGACTCAATATCAAGGTTATAATGATAAAAAATTTCTGTCAAATGCTAGAAATGAAGATTTTAACGGTCGTTTTTGGGAAATGTATTTAACATGTTCTTTATTAGAATTGGGCATTAATGTTGAAAAGAAAAGTAATTCAACAGGTGAAGGGCCTGACATCAAAATAAAAGAAGGAGCAAAGACTTACTGGATAGAGGCAATAGCCCCAGATATTGGTGAATCTTTAGATGTTATTCAAGCACTTGAATTTAAAGAAAGTATCCGGGATGTACCAGATAATGAAATGACACTCAGGTTATTGGAAGCAGTCATAAGAAAAACAAAAGATAGGTTTAAGTACATCAAAAAAGGAATATTATCTGAACATGAACCATATATCATTGCGATAAACAGCTTAAAATTAGGACATTTTCCTGATTTTGAACCACCAAGATTAATAAGAGGAGTTTTAGGTATTGGTATGCCAATTGTTCAAGTTAACCTGAAGTCTGGAAAATTTACTGATGGTGGATTTAGTGAACAAAAATCTATTCTAAAAAGGAAAAAATCTCAAGAATTAACAGTAATACCCAAAACTTTTTTTATTAATCGTGATTTTTATGATGGGATAAGTGCATTATTGTATTCTGATATTAATCCGTACAATTGCACTCCACCTTTTTTTGATAGTTCAAAAGACTTGATGGGTGATAACTTTTATCTTTTGCACAATCCAAGAGCTAAAAATCCATTACCTCATGGATTCATTAAACTTGGAAAAGAATATTGGGTAGACACTGATCGCATATTACAGGTAAAACACTGGTATAAAGATAGCAAGTGTAACACGGGTTAAATACTAAATCGTCAAATCGTAGAATTTTTGGATTTTCTAGTTTAAAATAATAATCTTATTCTGTTAATCCTTAAATTCTGTAAATCCTGATTCAGACAATAAAAAGTAAATTTTACACTAACTACAATGCTTGAAATATATAAAAAATATTTATTGCGACAAGGATTTGAGCTAAAAGAGAAGATTGGCTCAGGTTTATCTGGTCAGACTATGAAGGGCTTTCAAAGTTCACTAGGCAGACATGTTGCGATAAAGTTCTTTGATAGTCAATTCAATAAAAATAATCAGAATTTAAAGAAAAGATTTTTACGAGAATCACAACTCTTAGCAGAGTTACAACATCCGTCAATTCCATACGTTATAACATGCGGCTCCATACCAATAGATGATGGGGATATTCCATATACTGTTATGCAATATATTTCAGGAATAACATTAGATGAGTATATAAAAAAACACGCACCGATTTCACTTGATACTATATTACATTTCTCAGTCCAGATTTTAGATGCCCTTAGCTTTGTTCATGAAAAAGGCATTGTACATCGTGATATAAAGCCTTCAAATATCATGATATTACCGTCAGGACATTGTTACCTTATAGATTTTTCTATAGGTTTTAAGATTAATCCACAAACAGGAATGACGCGAGCAACCCAAACTAGAGAGCACTTAGGTTCAATTCAATACATGTCTCCTGAACAAAAACAAAGTATGAAAAATGTAGACCAAAAAACTGACATTTACTCATATTCTTTGGTGCTGTGTGAATTACTATCAGGTAAGCCAGAACTACATAGTTTAGATAGAATTGAAAAAAAATGTCCAACAGCATTAAAAAAAGTAATTGAGATAGGCTGTAGCTACGACACAAGAGATAGATATTCTAATGCACATGAATTCTTACGTGAATTAAAGCAGGTTTCAACATTACCATTTTTAGACACTCCTAGTAAAGCAATTTGTAAAAATATCCTGTGTCCAAATGCTGACTGGTCTGAACTGGGCTATTACAAAAATGTGTATTTTATTGAAGAGAGTACAGATGTTTATTGTACTAGTTGTGGTGAAAAGTTAATCTACCAATGTAAAAATTGTGGAAGTCCAATTGATAATACAAGGTTTTGTGGTGGGTGCGGAACGCAACAATTTGATGTACCTGAATGTAAACAGTGTGGTTCATATCTAAAGAAAAATGATATGGGTAAGGATACCAATAAAGAGGGATGTGAAAAGTGCAGAAATAAAAAATACCAGCTACAATTACAACAAGCATCTTTTCCATCATCGACAACAAATGATGATGTTCCATTCTAAGATTATACTAGCAAGCGTAGCACGGGTTAAAAACTAAATCGTCAAATCGTAGGGTGGGTAGAAGCTTTGCTGAAACCCACCACTATTCACTTAATTTTTAGATTTTCTAGTTTAAAATCATAATCTTATTCTGTTAATCCTTAAATCCTGCAAATCCTGATTCAGACAATAAAAAGCGCATAGGTTGGACTGAGCTTATGAAATCCAACATTCAAAGAAACTCAGCATTCAAGGTTGACGTTAAAATTCTATCAATCTCATTTATAGACTTAATAAATGCTACCAGATAGTGTTGGACTTGGCAAACTCAGTCCAATCCACGTGCTAGAACCCCAATATTTTGGAACCATTATTTTTGAATATTGGAATTTATAAATTAACTCTAACTTACCCGTACTTAACAGACTAAAGATAACAAATAAGGATATAAATGAATAGCGTTGAAAGCAATACCATATCCATTGTTAGACTGATAGATGATGTTGAAAAAGGCAATATAGCACTTCCAGAATTTCAAAGAAATTTTGTATGGGAAGTAGGCAAAACCTACGACTTATTTGACTCCCTTGTCAAAAATATCTTTATTGGTTCTATTATCTATGGAGTTCCATCGTTCGAGATAACAATCCGTGAACTAGACAAAAGACCAAAAAAAGGTGAAGGCAGCCGAAGAAAACTAGAAACTAAATCTTATGAAGAAGACGAAATAAAGCAAAAACTAAATGCTGGCAGCAGTTTTCGTTTATTACTTGATGGCCAACAAAGAATCACATCCATATACCGTGCCTTACATAATATTGATGAAGTATGGTTTGTAGCACGGAATGTTGACGAAAACATCAACGAACTAATTTTAGAAGAAATTCTCTTTGAGTTTTCAGGTCAACAATCAAGTGAAAACTTGTCTATAAAAATATCAGATGTCTTTAAAATGATGCAAAGTAATTACCGTGAAAAAGACATTAGAGAAAAGTTTTTCGACAAATTGGAACATCCTCAAAACGTTAATGGTAATGCTTACGAAACAGTTTTTGGTAATTATTTAGATATCAAAAATAAACTACAAGACTTGTTTAAGTCTGAAAAACTCCTGTCATATTATTTGCTTGATACCACTTTGGAAAAATTCGCTTTGTTTTTTGAACGAAGCAATAGCAAGGGGGTACAACTAAACTTCATTGATATTTTGGCAGCCAAGTTATACAAAGGCTTTAATCTTAGAGATAATATTGCCATTTTTGAAGATGAATATAACACTGAGTACTACAAACTTAACAAAGAAATCATTGTACGTTCAATTGCTTTCATTGTCTTGAAAAAAGATGTTTCACGCTCCGGCATCCTGAAAAGTCTAGTACCAGAGCATTTTAACGAATATTGGAAGCCTGTATGTGATTGGTATAAAAATGTATTAGACTTTCTTTATGCCAATAACATGGTTTTAGCACAATCGTGGATACCTTACGAAAATATGCTGATTCCTTTGATGATGTTTTTGAAGGAAATAGATGGTGATTTCTCTCAAATATCTGAATCGCAAAATAAGTTTATAAAGTTTTGGTATTGGGCCGCTATTTTTGCACAAAGGTATACTGCTGCATCCAATGAAGTAATTATCCAAGATTCTTTGGTGCTAATGCGAATTGCAAAAAATGAGAAAATCACAGATAGAAATTATTTCTATAAACTGCGTTCGCAAATTACTTCAGCTGATGAACTGCATTCGTATACAAAGAGATCAAGTGCTGTATACAAAGGTGTACTTAATTTGATCAATTATCATGCTAAAGGTTTACTTGATTGGAAAAGCACCAGTAAACTTTCCTCTAAACACAGTAAACTGGATGATCATCACATCTTTCCAAGGGGATATATTACAACCCAACATAAATACAATAAAGATAACCAAGATGTTTTGTCATTGGTTGATAGCGTTGTCAATAGAACACTGATACCTAAAATTACCAATATAAAGATTGGTAAAAAATCTCCAAGTAAATATCTAAGTGAACTACAAAAAGATAATCCCAAACTGAAACATTCTTTGGAAAGTCATTTGATTCCAGTTGAATTGATTGAAGGATTGTACGATGACGAATTTCAAGATTTTCTTAAAGAGAGAGCCGACAAAATTTTTGCTTTGATTAATGATAATGTTATTGGTATAAATGATGACATTAAAAAAGAGTTCTATCAAGAACCAAAAGTAGTTAAAGCAGAGGAAAAAAAGAAAATATTTGCCAATTATTACAATAAAAAAGTATACGCTGATTTTTATCCGAAAACTGAGGAAATATTGTATCAAGGTAAAAAATATTCCTCTCCTTCAAGTGCTGCAATAGCAGCTAAGAAAAATATTTCTGGTAAAAATACAACAGCAAATGGTTGGGTATTTTGGAAATTTATGGACGAACAAGGACAAGAAAAAGTTATTGACGTATTGCGAGAAAATAACCAGCAAGCATAGCGCGGCTTAAATACCAAATCGTCAAATCGTAGGGTGGGTAGAAGCGAAGCGGAAACCCACCACTATTCGCTTAATTTTAGATTTTATAGTTTAAAATCATAACCTTATTCTGTTAATCCTTAAATCCTGAAAATTCTGATTCAGACAATAAAAAGCGCGTAGCTTGTGAAGTCCAACATTCAAAGAAACTCAGTATTCAAAGTTGGTGTTAAAATTCTATCAATCTCATTATAGGCTTAATAAATGCCACCAGATAGTATTGAACTTCGCAAACTCAATCCAACTTACGTGCTGAAGATATAATCATAATGTAACTATTTGATAACAGTAATAAAGTTAAATGAGATGAAAGAATTAATAGTACATCAAGTAAATATTACACATTACCGTCTTGTAGAATTGTCTCAATTAGCTGATCAAGCAAAACCGTTTTATGATTGGGTTGAAAAAATAGCAAAAAAGCAAACTGGATCGCATAAGTTACTCAATGAAATAATATTACATGCTTCAAAAGAAGAACTTTCCAATATAATCCTCTGTTGCTATCGTGAAACTGATGAAAATAAACCTTTATTATTTGATGGAATCGGAAGGGTATATTCTCATACAAAAGCATGTTTCTATTTTTTTGCGTGGCTAATCAGAGATGCACCTCAACAAAGACTTGCACCACTTATTTCTCGAATGCGAAAATTGGAAGACATTGAAAAAGTAGTCGCTGAAACCGATACGCTTGTTGAACTGATATATGAATATAGGAATTATGTAAAAAGCTTTGAATGGTCAACAATAAGAGAAGTAATAATTGATCGGTTAGAGGGTTCTCGACGAAGCATTAAAGGACATCACTTAGAAGCGAGTGTAAGAACTGCATTAATTACATCATTTCAAAATTATTTCGCAATATATGGAAACTATGGAAAGTATAAAAAAGTGAAAATTGCGGATAGACAAATCAAGATAGACAATCATACGGTTGATGTTTCAGCCGAACTTATACCTATAGATGAAAAGCCAAGTAAAATACTTTTAATACCTATAAAAACCAGAGAAACTGAGGGAGGAGGACATGCACATATATTTACAAGAGACATAATAGCTGCCATACGCGAATTAAAAGAAGACCAACATAAATATTATATGATGGCTGTCATTATCGCAAAGAATTGGTCATCAATAGAATTAGGAAATATTGATAATCAAATTGATTTAATTTTTCATTTTGATATGAGTCCGAATAAATTCAATGGCTTTGATGAAGAGTCTCAAATTAAACTCAATAAATACATAGAAGGACTTCTCAATAATGGATAAGACATTAAATAATTTGTTAAACAAAGTCCTCATTGGAGATATAAGGGAAGTATACATACATATACCCGATCAATCCGTGCAGTCAATAATTACAAGTCCCCCCTATTTTGGACATAGAAAATATTCAGGGGAAGACGTATGTCCAAATGAAATTGGTAGAGAAAAAACATTAGATGAATATATCAAGAATCTTGTTTCTTGCTTCGAGCGTATTAAACCAAAATTAAAAGATTCTGGATTGCTTTGGCTAAACTTAGGCGATACTTATCGCAACAAGGAATTACTGGGTATTCCTTGGCGTACTGCTTTTGCTCTACAAGATAATGGCTGGATTTTACGAAGCGATATTATTTGGAAAAAAACAAATGCTATGCCCTCTTCGATAAAAGATAGGCCAACAACAGATCACGAATATATTTTTCTTTTTTCAAAAACATCAAATTATTATTATGATGTGGATTCTATAAGAGAACCTCATGTCACTTTTACAGAAAAATCAAGAATGAAAGGAGGAAGAAATCATTTCGGCAAAAAAAATAGCACACCAGAAAATGGAAAAAATGCGGGTAATCAAAATCTGCATGATGGAAGATGGGATCAAGCATTTCATCCTAAAGGTAGGAATAAAAGAACTGTATGGGAGATTCCATTAGGTAAATTTAGAGATGTACATTTTGCAGTTTATCCTGAAAAATTGGTTGAAACATGTCTACTTGCTTCAACCAAAGCAAATGATGTTGTATTAGATCCATTTACAGGTTCTGGTACAACAGGTATTGTTTCTAAAAAGCACAATAGAAACTTTATAGGTATTGAGCTTGTGAAAAAATACCAGATAATGGCACAAAAAAGAATTGATGAGACAACTTTTCAAGAAACAATTTTCCTTACTCCTACCCATTCAGCGTAAATAAAACTTGTATTTTTCACTGAATCATTGAATCGTAGGGTGGGTAGAAGCTTTGCTGAAACCCACCACTATTCATGAAATCAGGATTCACGAATTTTTAGATTTTATAGTTTAAAATCATAATCTTATCCTGAAAATTCTGATTCAGACAATAAAAGGGAATTTTTCCACAGTGTTTTTTTTAGTTCTCAAACTCTGATTGGGAAGTAATGAGGAAATGCTCTTCGCTCCCGCAATGCTGAGCATTGCAACAGGCATTCCCTTTGAAGACGTTGGGAACAAGAAAAAAATCCATGTCATTTTATACATCACGACATAAATTGTGGGCAAGAAAAATTTTGCTATCTGGCTATTTGCTCACCAAACCAAATTTTTGAAAGTTATGGAAAATATCAATGAGAAAACATCACAGACAAATCAACTTTGTTTGTCTGTCAACCTGGACGTTCCAAGCACTATTGTTAATGTCAATCAAGGATACATTCAAGAAGCTATTAGGATGATTTTTAAAAATCATCCACAA
The DNA here is from genome assembly GCA_030378085.1 of Candidatus Parabeggiatoa sp. HSG14. Taxonomy (GTDB): domain Bacteria; phylum Pseudomonadota; class Gammaproteobacteria; order Beggiatoales; family Beggiatoaceae; genus Parabeggiatoa. The sequence goes on along the minus strand of JAUCGK010000428.1, from coordinate 2,031 downwards.
GCACTAGATGTTAATTCGCCAGAAGAGGTTTTACAAAAACTTGGGTTTAACACTCCTAAAAAAGGAAAATGGACAAATTTTATAGAACGTTTAGAGCAACATACCATGGGAGAAGAGGCAGGTTTTGCCTTTGATGAGGGGAGAAAAGAATTTCGAGACAATTTTGTCATGACAAATCCCTTTTCTGATGGAAAAACATGAAAAAATTTTTATTTGATACAAATAGTCTTAGTTCTTTGTTAAAAAGGCATGATGTACATCATAAGAAATTAACATCAAAAATAAAAAATTTTGATTTTCTTGATGAAGAGATAAAAATATATGCCTCTATTTTGAGTATTTTTGAAATGGAATATGGGGTAGCCCATGCCACTACCCCTAAATTGATTGAAGAAGCAAGAACAGCTATAAAATTTTTGAAGGATCAAAACGCTAAAAAAGATATCAAAGGTGAAGAGGTTATGATTGAACTTTTGCCTTTGACAATAAGACAAGCAGAAATTTTTGGAGAAATTAAGGAACAATTTCAAAAAGAGAAAACAGAAATTGGTGAGAAAATTGGGAAAAGAAGCCTTCCAAAACATAATATTGATTTAATTATTGCTGCAACGACTATTGAGCATGGAGCCATTTTGGTAAGTAATGACCAAAAAATGTTTGAATTTCTCCAAAAAATTTGCCCTGATTTTAAATGGGAAGATTGGACAAAATAAAAATCGGATACATTTACATTGTCTTTTTTTGACACCAAAAATCTTACGTTTTGCCAGTATTCCAGCCAGGTAGGGTGGGCAACGTCTTTTTATTGCCTACCGCATTCATAATGATGGTTGTTTTGATGATATTTACCGCATTGAACCGTCATTTTTTGTCTGAATCAGAATTTGCAGAATTAGAGAATTCACAGAATGATTTTTTAACAAGGTTTGGTTTTTATTCTGAAACTGAAGTAACGAGCGAAGCGAGATCAAATTCTTAAATTCTGTGAATTCTGATTCAGACAATTATCCACTAGAAATATCGGAGAAAAACATGATAAATACGATTTCAATCGAATGCCCTGTTGAATTATTATTGAGCTTGCGTATCAACATAGAAGATTTTGGTGAACTGATGAAAATACAATCGGCCATTTCATTGTTCAAAGAAGGCAAAATTTCATCTGGTATGGCAGCACAATGGCTCAACATACCAAGAGTTCTGTTTTTATTTAAAGCTAAATCATCCGTAGGGTGGGTAGAAGCTTCGCTGAAACCCACCACTATTCACTAAATCATCAAATCGTAGGGTGGGTAGAAGCTTCGCTGAAACCCACCACTATTCACTAAATCATCAAATCGTAGGGTGGGTAGAAGCTTCGCTGAAACCCACCACTATTCACTGTTTGATAATTATAATTGTTTCGTTCATTGCGCGTAGCGGATTTCCCAAAACCTTGTACTTTATACAAACGGGAAACACGATAAAGAAAGTGCGTTACTCAATATTTATCTATCAAAATACATTTTACATAGAAACCAACATGCAACCAATAGAACAAATATATCAACAACACATCAAGTCAATTCCCATTGATGAACAACTGCGTCTTATCGGTTTAATTACACAAGCATTGATAAAACAAAAAAATATTACTAACCCATCTTTGAAAAAATCAAATAATGCTAATTGGCGTAATAGTATGTCAGAAAAGATAAGGATATTAGTTTCTGAAGAAGAATTAATCCAACCAATAACTGATATTTGGGAGGATTACTTATGAATTCTAAATATTTACTAGATACCCATGCCTTAGTATTTTGGATAAATCAAGAAAATATCTCTCAAAAATTACAGGAGTTCTTAGATGAACAAGATTCATTAGGACTTCTTATGGTATCCAGCATTTCATTTTGGGAAATTGCGTTATTAACTGATGTTACGCACTGTACTTCAAAAGTGAATACCAGAGTAGTGCAAAATGAAATTTTGCTGATTGTAACAGATTTTGGGGATACCCCCCTAACCCCCCGTACACGGGTGGAACCAAAC
>JAUCGK010000015.1 GCA_030378085.1 Candidatus Parabeggiatoa sp. HSG14 | reverse complement strand
ACTTTATGGTTAGTACCACAAATCCCATCAGCATATTCAGTACCAACACTTTAGATATTGAGGCATGGGTGAAACGTATTGCTAAAGAGGGTAAGCCACAGTGGGCTGTAATGCCGTATGATTTTTATTTACGTCTCATTGAAAATACGAAGTTTGAAGAAGATGTGCTGTTTTATGAAAAAACGTTAGCTGATGAAGATGATGAACTCATACCTTTAGAGGTTGTAAGCCGTATTGCAGACGGTGAAACTTTAGTACGTGTCTGGCGCGAATATCGTGGTTTAACTCAGCGCCAATTGGCAGATATGGCGAGGATTAGTAAACCTTACCTGTCGCAAATTGAATCTAATAGGCGAATTGGCACAGCAGAAACATTGGCAGCCTTAGCTGAAGTATTAGATTTAAAGGTAGATGATTTAATTAGGTTAAAAGAAACCTCAGTCTTGAGGTAATCATTAATTTTTTTAAAAAATTATAAATTTGTTGAGTTGTGAATTTGGAACTTCCTAAATAATTCGTTCCCTATCTAATTTACCAATTACAATTACCATATAGTCTTAAAAATAACTTAAAAATAATAGTAAGTTAAGACTTAAAGCAAATATTGTTCCAATCATTTTTCTCCAAAATTTATTTTCCATTTATTTTAAGTTAATCTGGATTATCTGCATGCTTTATAAGCACTCGTAACTGGCGAAATGTTTGTGCATCTAAAGCATCGGAAAAAATAATCAATGAACCCATCTTACCTTTAAATCTCAGTACTACCATTAACGGATGGCTATAACTACCGTATGCAATGTGAGTTTCTTCACCAGATTTCAATTGCACTCTAAAACAACGTTTTTTTTCATCATAGCGTAGAATACAACCAAAAAATGGGTGATTTATTGAACGCAAATGTCGATGCGTAGTGTATAAGGCACTAACTAGCACTAAAAGTCCTATACATAATTTGACGACTAAAGCAAATTCAAGCGTGAAGGGTAATGCTAAAAAGGGTAACAACAATAATGCACCGCAATGTATTATTATCAAAACAAGCGCGAAGCGTTTGGAAAAACGTGGCTTAATACATAAGGCAATAGTAAAATTAGACATTCATTATTGCCATCCTATTTTATGGTGGATAAAAGTGGCTCTACCAACTATTGGATTAATCAAGCAAGACGCGAAGTCTGGTATTATTAAAATGTTGGGATTGCCATTTAATGGAAAATGAAGAATTGTCCTTATATGTAATAATAGCCTTTTGATTATATACTAAATTATAGTGCAGCAGATTAATGAAATAAATGGATTTTTTAACTTGACATTTACGACAAATTCAATCACAAAATTGTGTAAAATACTCAAAATATCTTGGTTAATACATAATTTATAATATTTCAAATAGCTAAAAATTAACAATAACTTATCGTACTAAATTTTTGATATTGTTTATCGGTGAAAAAATCAGCTTTTTAAAAGTTACAAATCATTAAAAATACTGATACTCGACTATCAAGTTTTTAAAAGATTAATGATTATTAAGCGAGAGACACAAGCATTGCGTCTCTACCAAATTCCATCAATATGTAGAAACGCGATGCTCGCGTCTCACTTGGATTTCACTGTCACAATAAAAACTTGATAGTCGAGTTAATATATTAAAATAATCAAAAAGCTAAAAAAGAATTTTATTTTTAAATTTATATTTTAAAAAAGGAGCTAATTATTGTGGACTCACCGTTTTTTGTCGCTATTTTGGTATTTGTGAGTATTTATTTGATATTTTTATTAATTCGTTTGTTTGCAGACTTTTTTTTGGTGGCAATTGCACTCAGTAGTGCTGTTTTAGCCTACAATATTCAGAATTTTTATGAAGAAATTTTGATGATTTTACAAGAATCAAACCTTTTAAACTTATTAGGCTTGGCTTTACCAGAACAACCTGACACTTGGGCTATTGCAAGCATAGCAGGTTTAATTATTGTGGTTGCAGTATTGCTTTCTATACCATTTTTACCATTTTCAGCCACTTACCGAGTTATGTTTGGTATAGAAAATCCAGTATTTCAAAGGAAAGAGGCTAAAGTTCGAGGTTGGATTGTTGAAGAAATTCAACGTTATCATCATCAATCTGAAGAATCTGTCACAACAAATGAAGATAACCCGCAAGAAAAAAACGAAGAATTGAAAATTCATTCTAATGAAAAATGAAATTCCATTTAACTGTTTTTGATTTTTCACTGTTCAAGGAAATTTGTAATGAAAACCGTGACCATAATTGACTATGGGATGAGTAATTTACGTTCTGTGAGTAAAGCTGTAGAACAGGTTGCAGAAAAAAACTGGCAAGTTTTGGTCAGTGATAATGCAAAAGTTATACTTCGTGCTGATAAAGTGATTTTTCCAGGACAAGGTGCGATAGGCAATTGTATGACTTTGCTCAATCAAACAGGTATTGCTGATGTCATTAGACAAACACTTGAAAATAAACCATTTTTAGGAATTTGTCTTGGCTTACAAACTTTATTAACCACCAGTGAAGAAAACGGAGGAGTAGCTGGTTTTGACTGGGCTACAGGAACGGTACGTCGCTTTGTTAATCCTCTCATTGATTCTGACACAGGTGAACATCTTAAAATTCCGCACATGGGCTGGAATCAGGTACATAACAATCATCATCCATTATGGACAGGTATCCCTGAAAATAGTCGGTTTTATTTTGTACATAGTTTCTATGTTGATCCAAAAGATAGCGGGATCATTGCAGGAACAACATCTTATGGAGGTATTGATTTTACCTCAGCAATAGCACAAAACAATGTTTTTGCGGTGCAATTCCACCCCGAAAAAAGTCAACATGTTGGTTTAACACTCTTAAAAAATTTTTTGGATTGGTAGATAGTTTTTAAAGGGAACCATAAATATTTCTTCAAAGAGGTTTGTTTTTAATAACGCGGCACATACTTTGCACATTTGCTAAATGATTAATTTGACAATATCTTAATGATTAGTTTGTTCCAGCAAATAATATTTTTTATTCCCAAAACTTCAATCATTGTGTTCCAATGAAAGTATCTTGGCGGTTAGAGGTAAATCAGGTTAAAAGCTAAAACTAAAACTTGCTTAATCTCACTAATTCTATTCTATAGACGTTCAGAAAAATAACTTTCAAAAACCTGACAGGTTTCCGAAACCTGTCAGGTTTGATGCGTGAAATTATTTACCTGAAAAACTATATGTAAGTGATTTAGCAAGTAGTCCACAGCACTCGGGTGTGATTAAAAGTGCATGGATCATGATTTTTCATGTTGCTCGATTTATGGCTCAATATTAAATGAAATCCTTTATTTGCCCTGACAAGGACTTTAAATAATAAATCAAAGGCTTTGAAAAAATGAGCGAAAGTACGACAGTTTATACTATCCATGCACTTTTAATCACACCCACAGCACTCATCGTTATACATAAATCGAAATGATAGGAATTGTAGGGGACACGTAGAGGTACGAAACTCACTATAGATATTTAAATCATTTCAATGAGTTAAATACTTATGTGTAACGATAAGAGAACAGCATAGTTAAACACAAAAACTATTGTTGATGGAGTAAAATATTTATCTTAAATTTATTGAACTATATTTTAAGATAAGCACTGATCAAAATTATGGTGTTACTTCCTGCCTGTTACCTTGCTTTGATTTTTATAGGTGAAATCTTGGTTAGGAATAGGGAATGAGAATTTAATAAAATCCGAAACTAAGCCTGACAGGTTTTAAAAAACTAAAAAGTTGGGCAGTTCAAACTTTGGAAATTATTAAAGTTTCATTTCTAAGCATGAAATAATTTCGTATAACTACCTCAATCTTTACCTTCGCGATTTTCCCTATTTTTAGGCGACTCAAGGGTGGTTGTTGAAGTTATTTTATGCACGTTCCTTAACACATTTACTGGCTAAAGTTTTCAAAAGACACTATTTGGGAATGTGATAGACTATACTAAAAATATATGTGGAATCATCTTAATTGATAGCAAGATAATGGAATTTTTGTTGCACACTTTAAAACCGTGTATAAAGTTAAAATATGCCGGATAAAAAAGGAAATAAACAGATGAACTCTCAAATTTTTTCTCGAAAATTAACGTTTGGGTTATTTGGATTATGGAGCCTAAGCAGTGTTGGCATAGCACCTGTCTTTGCTGATGAATGTACCCTAACTGATGCAGCTACATTGGAAAGTTGCAAAGACAAAAATGTAAAAGCATCTGGGCCTCGTATAGGTATGTTTGAGGTGCCAGAATATTTTATGATGGCAGATCCGAGTATGACTGGAGGTGAGGGCCTTCAAGATTATATGTCTGTTGGTGATCTCCAAATCATTATACATACCAATGATGAGGTTCAATGTGATGATCTTGATAATGAGATAGAAGTCAAAGGTTCTTTACAGCAAATGGATCTTGAAGAAGGAAAAGCATGGGTGATTACAGTCACAAAATTTAAATGCTTGTAATTACACAATCTTTTACCAATTTTAATGAACATGTCCTTGTCGTTATTCCTAACGACAAAGACATGTGTTCATAAAATTGTGTGTTAGAAATTGTCCCAAAACTTAAATAGTAGAAGAAAAAATGCGAAAAATATTGGTAATAATGATGTTATTGTTGGGTGCTAATTTCGTGTTGGCAAATGACATTAAGTTTACTGACAAGGTCACACAAGAAGACTTTAACAATTTTGTCAAAGAGTTGGGAACAGCCTTGTTGTTTAACCCTAATGCTCCTGCTGAACCGTTGGGTATCATAGGATTTGATGTTTCCCTTGAAACGGTGATAACAGACATTAGCGAAGATGAAGCTTATTGGAAAAAACTCATTGTAGATAATGCACCCAATTCTTATCTTGCTGTACCAAGGTTGCATGTCCAAAAAGGTTTACCGTTTAACATTGATGTCGGAGCCATGTATGTTGTTGTACCTGATACTAACATCAAATTATGGGGACTTGAAGCCAAATATGCTATTTTGGAAGGGACTACTATAACACCTGCAATCAGTATCCGGGCAAGTTACAGCAAACTCCAAGGGGTTGATGATGTTGATTTGAATACCCAGTCACTGGATGTACTTATTAGTAAGGGTGTTTTTATGTTAACCCCCTATGCTGGGGCATCTATTTTTAAAACGAATGGAAGCGAAAATTCAAACCTTGTGACGTTAAGGGATGTGAGTGAAAACAATTACAGATTACTGGCGGGCATTCAATTTTCGCCTTTACCATTGTTAAGTATCAATGGAGAAATTTCTTTGGGTGAAGTACCACAATATGGGTTAAAAATCGGCTTCAGGTTTTAAAACTTAAAACTGCAACTTTGGCTCAATCCTATTATTACGCTGATAAAAAATTCGTTTATTTCGTTAATCCGTTGTACTATTCAGTATAGAAGCATAAAAAAATGAAATATTGTTTTGTTTTTGTCTGTCAACAAGGCGAACTAGAAATTAAATCTATGTTGCTTGCAGCCTCATTAAAACGTTATTTACGTTCTGAATATGAATTAGTTGCTGCTATCCCACATCCTCCTTTACGTTGGGGTACAATTTCAAATAATACGTTGAATTTGATGAAGATTTTGGGAGTACGTTCTGTCCCGATAAAAAATGATATTGATGAAAATTACCCCATAGGCAATAAAGTAGCCTGTTTAAATATAGAAACATCGGCAGAAAAGATTGTTTTTTTAGACAGTGATATTTTGTGTTTGCGTGAATTTTCTCCCCAATTTGACGCGCCCTTTAATGCCAAGCCTGCTGATTTGAGTACTTTTTCTAGTGATAATAGCTTATGGCAACAAATATATCATTTATTCCAATTACCTTTACCTAGTTGGCGGGTGACTTCTAGCACTTCTGGCGAATTAATGTTACCCTATTTTAATGCCGGCGTAATTGCAGTGCAAAACGGTTTAAATTTTGGGAAAGTATGGGAAGAGTGTTGTCAAGCCATTGATGCTGATCCCTCAATAACGAATAAACGTCCTTGGTTAGATCAAATCGCTTTACCTGTTGCAATGGCACGGTTAAATTTGGATCACGCTTGTTTGGATGAACGTTTTAATTATCCTGCTCATTTGAAGCCGTTGCCACAGTCTTTACCTTTTTTATGTCATTACCATTGGGCTTCTGTTATTCGGCGCGAGCCACAACTTAATCAGTTAGTGGTTGAATTAGCTTCAGATTATCCACTGCTTAAAAAAATGTTATTGGCTATGCCTGATTGGGCACAATTACTGAAGCCTTATTTGTTGCAAAAACCTTCTCATCATTGGTTCACTCGTTCCTTGAATTTTTTAAAACGTCAGAAGTCTTTAAAAGATAAAAAACCTGAAATCATCATTACTGGTATACCTCGTAGTGGCACCAGTTATTTATGTCGCCTGTTACATACAATTCAAGATTGCGTTATCATCAGTGAACCCCGCCAAATCTTTGCACCTTTAAATAATAATTCAACCCATTGGCAAGTAGCCACTTTTTATCAGGAATTACGGCGTGATATTCTGGATGGTAAACCTATTGAAAACAAAGTGCATAATGGGCAAATTATTGAGGATACGGCAGTTATTGATGTTAGAGCACAATATCTCCCTCAAGTCAGTCGTCAGAATTTTTTGTTAGGTACTAAAAACACGTTGGCTTATATGGCAAGATTACCGCAATTAAGACAAATTTTGCCGCACGCGCCCATTATTGCTTGTGTGCGTCATCCCTTAGATACCATTGCTTCATGGAAAACCAGTTTTCCTCATCTCAAACACGCCATAGTCACGGAATTTCCCGTTGGACATGTTAACGATCCCTTTTTAACACAATGGCAACGTCACCGTTTAGCAGAAATTGCAGCAATACCAGAAGATGCTTTAAAACGAGCATTATTGTGGTGTTATTTAGCTGAATACTTATTGATTTATACCCATCAAATCACACTCATTCGCTACGAAGAGATTGTGCGTCAACCTGCCAAAGTATTACAAACGCTCCTACAGCAAATTCCCAATGCTCCTCCTTTCCATTGTATTGAAAAAATAACACCTTCAATAATTAGACAAAAACGTGAAATATTAGATAAAGATGACATTCAAGCAATTGGCGATATTTGTAGTCAACACGCGATGGAATTAGGATATCGTATTTGAAAAATTGGAGTCCAAAATTTATTTTGAGACAGGAGTTCCATATTTCTCAATAGTTAACCAAACTAAAATTTGGACTCCTATTTTCTGAAAACGGCACGTTCCGTTCCATATTTGTACGAGAAAAGCACAACATATTCTTAAAGATGTCGAGTTGATTTAAGCTCAGAACGTGATTTTAAGTTATCTTCCTCCTCATCTTCAACAACCCATTTCTCCTGTTTTTCTACAATTTCATAATTGTTTGTATCAACAAATTCTTGTTTGTGTCGATTGGTATGAGCCTCAACCAACTTGCCTTGTGCATTTAGTTCGTAATCAAGTACCTCAAAAATTTTATCCACTAATCCTAGCATTTTTTCTCTCTCTTCTGGCAAATACTGTTGAGTAGATAAATGTTTACTCGTTTGCATGAGTTCCTGTCGCTTTGGTTTATCTTTTGTTGGTGGTATAACAATTTGCTCATTGTTACCCATATTTTGCTTAAGATAATTCATCTTTTTGTTAATTTCATATAACTGTTTCGCTTCCTCTTGTTGTTCGGGAGAACCTTTTTGTATCACTTCTCGCAACAATCTTTCGACTCTCTGTACTACATCTCCCGCAAGATAGGCTCTCACATAATCAAGTTTTTCTTTCATCTCATTTGAGTTACTCTTTTGAGTAGGTTGAGATATTGCTATTGAGGGATTTTCAGGTGTGCTAGGTGCTTGTTCCGAGATAGATTCCTTTTTGGAAGCAGAGAAAAAGGCCTTTTGATTAAATTTATTTTCCGTGAATTCGTTGGTTATTGGTGAAGTGAGTAAAGCGTTTTCAAGAGAATCATTAGACTGTTTTCGTTGGACAGCTGATTGTGTAATAGTCTCTTTTGGTAATCGTCTTCCTAGAAAAAATGCTAACCAAAGTAAAAACAACATGAATATACCCAGCACTATCAGTAAAAATGATGATGTAAAGAACCATGAGGGCAGCTTATCCCAAGTATAGGAAGTTAAAGAAAAGGATGGCTCAATTTGCTCATTGCTTTGAGGTGGCATCTGTTCATGGATTGTTTTTTGTACTTCATTATTGGCGTTTTCTGTGGGAGGAAGCCATGAATTTGTTGTTGGTGTACTTGCTTTGGTTTCAACGACAGGAGCAAGTATTTTCTTCAAAGGATTTTTTATAGGTGGGCAAACGATTTGTTGTCTTTGACGGCTATATGTTTTCCATTCCTTTTGTTGTCGATTAAATTCTTTAAGTGCCTGAGTACGAGTTAGGACTTTCATATCAGTAGGTGAAGGAATACGTAATGTTTCGCCTACTTTTAAAGAATTCATATTACAAGTTATTTCAAATGCGTGAGGATTGGTTTTAAGCAAAGCTAACATCACCTGATAACGACTAATGGAACTATCTGGACGTACACTAGCAGCAATATTCCAGAGCATTTCCCCTGTTTTAATAGGACCATAAGTGGTGGTAGCCATACTTGCCACAGTGCTTAAGTTAATCAATATAAAAGTTAATAATAAAAATACTTTTTTCACAATATTTCCCATTTTAAGAAAAGCGATAAAATCTATTTTTACTTCAATTTATAGCGTTTTCCTTTTGTAGGAAATACAATCTTCAATTTATTTGTTGACTTTAGGGCTTACCACTATCAGTTTTATTAAGTCGTTGTACTAAACTGATAGGTGGTAAGATTTTAGGAGAGATTGTATCTTATGCAAATAAAAAAACGCTATAATTTATAGTAACGTTTATTCTATATAAATTCAAACACTGGAGTCCAAACCTTCAGGTTTGAGCGTTCCAAACCTAAAGGTTTGGACTCCAATCTCAAGTTGTATTTAAAATATGAAAAATAAATTTTTAATTTCTTTGTGTTTTATTGTTACTGTCAGTACAACCGCTTTGGCAGCCGAATACCACTCACTTTCTCAAATTCAATATGCTTTTGAGCAAGGAAAATTTGCTGATACCATTAAACAATATCAAAACATAAGGCATGAACTTTCTCCAACTCAACAAATTGACACATTACTACTTGTTGCCACTGCTTATCAATCATTAGGTTTGGCTGAAAAAAGTTTTACTGCCCTTTATCAAGCACTATCCATAGCGCAACATCAGGGAGATAAAATTCGCAAAGCTTTAGTATTTGGGAGTTTGAGTGATTTGTATTTAGTCACTCGTGATTTAGATAAGGCTGAAAAGTATGCGGTGCAAAGTGTTAAATTTGCCTGTGAGATTTCCTCTTCTGATACTCCCCTTGCTTGTGCTACTGCTTTGAATTATCAAGGTAATGTACTGAGTATTCAGGGAAATGACCAAAAAGCATTAGAAAGTTATCAAAAAAGTTTTGATTTAGCGCAGCAAACTAATGATAAGGTACTAAGTGCTAAGTTGTTGACTAATATTGTGCAGATTGAGTTTGAGCAAATACCGAATAACCTCCCTTTGCTAAAGGGAGGACTTAAACGTTTTAATCAAGCTTTGTCACAGATGCAAACGTTACCAAATTCTTATGATAAAGTTTTTGGATTCTTGAAATTGGGATATCTTGCTATTGAGCTTCCTAAAATGAAACAGGTGGCTTATCAAGTTTTGCAGAAGGCTTTGCAATTGGCTAAGAAATTATCTAATACACAGGGAGAAGCTTATGCAAAGGGCTATTTAGGAAGGCTGTATGAAAAAGAAGGACGTTATGCTGAAGCAGAGCGTTTAACGCGACAAGCTATTTTTTTAACGGCACAAAATCATGCACCTGATATGCTGTACCTTTGGCAATGGCAATTAGGGCGTTTGCGGAACGCACAAAATGATTTAGAAGGTGCTATTATCGCTTATCAACAGGCGGTTAAGCATTTAAAAACTATTCGTCATGCAATGATGCAAGGCTATCGTAATCCTTATCAATCATTTTCTGAAACAACGGATTCTGTTTATTTTGATTTAGCCGATTTATGGCTTCAATTAGCACATCATACGCCCAATGAAAAGCAACGGCAAGAAATGCTGCTAAAAGCAAGGAATACATTGGAATTACTGAAAACCGTTGAATTAGAAAATTATTTTCAGGACGACTGTGTGACAAAGCTCAAAGAAAAAGCAGAAAGTATAGACAAATTTATTGATGCACGTACCGCTGTACTGTATCCCATAATTTTTGCAGAACGTGTTGAGTTGTTGCTGAGTTTGTCTGATGGTTATTTAAAGCAATTTTCTGTACCAACAAAATCAAGTCTTCGCAATAAGATCATAAACTTTAGTCAAGCATTGGAATACCGAAAAAAAGATCGGAGTAATTTTTATCGTCGAGTGTTACCCACAGCTAAAGCACTTTATACGGTGTTTATTGCACCCATTGCCACAGAATTAAAGGCGCGTCAAATAGACACACTGATTATTGTACCAGATAAGCTATTGCGTACCATTCCCTTTGCAAGCTTGTATGACAAGACAGAAAAGAAATTTCTAATAGAAAAGTATGCTTTGGCAATTACTCCAGGTTTAACTTTAACAGAAGCTTCTCAAACCGTTAAGCGAGATAATATTAATATTCTAATGGCAGGATTATCAGAAGCAGTGCAAGATTTTCCTCGCTTACCTCATGCCTTGAAAACCATTGAAGCCATTGAGACTCATAAAATCTGTCCTAATATCTCATTTACCGCATTAAAAAATGATAATTTTTTGAAAAATAATGTAAAAGAGCATTTTCAAAAAATGCCCTATCGAATTGCATATTTTTCCACACATGGCAAATTTGAAAATAATCCGAAAAATAGCTTTGTCTTAGCTTATGATAAAAAACTCAATATGGATGATTTAGAAAAAGTCATCCGTTTCCAACAATTTAAAACGCCAGTAGAACTACTGACTTTAAGTGCTTGTGAAACGGCTGTCGGTGATGAACGTGCAGCATTAGGTTTAGTAGGAGTTGCAGTGAAAGCGGGTGCGAAAAGTGCCGTAGCAAGTTTATGGCAAGTTAATGATCAGTCAACAGCACAATTAATGGAAATGTTTTTCCGTGAACTTTGTAACAATCCTACACTCCCCAAAGTAAAGGCATTTCAAATCGCACAGAAAGCCTTACTTAAGAAATATAAAGAATACCCTTTTCATTGGGCACCTTTTTTGTTGATTGGAAATTGGTTTTAGGTTTAAAGTAAATACTGATGTTACGCAAGGTGTTTCTTAAGTTCCACCGATTTCATCAGTGGCTATTCATATTTAACCCCTTCGGGGTTGAAACTAACCCCATTGAGAACAAGTTTCACCGGTTCTACCGGTGGCTATTCACATTTAACCCCTATCGGGGTTAAAACCAATCGGTTGACCGTTTTTTGAATTTTTCGTGTCGTGTCGAACAAGCCCGATAGGGCTTGAATGTGAATAGCCACAGGTGAAACCTGTGGAACGAGAAATCGGGAAATTATTTCATGACTATTCCTTACCCGCAAAAATCTTCAGGAACTTACTGTCCATCATAAGGATCACAATCATGACAATAATCCACCATCGCCCTCGCAAAATAAATTTTGCACTCCCGTAGAGACGGCCGTGTGTCTCTACTTTTGGAAGTGCAGTGCGTAACATCAGTTTGTTAATTAAGGAGGAGATTTAGGGGAGGTTGGAAACGCTATAACAGTGATGTGAATATCAGAAAAATAAATCTCTCCGGTTTCTAAACGATAACCAAAGAAAAGGGTGATTTTCCCTAATAAACCTTCTAATTCACCGTTATAAATGTCGATTATCTCAACTTCCGCTAATGGATGGGAAGCAACTCTGGGTGCTAGTGTTGTTAAATCACCATTCCACGAGATCAATCCGCCTCTGGTATCTTGGTAAAAATAAATTGGCGTGGTGTTCGTGTTGGTATATTGGATAACAACAAAAATTTCTCCTGTTTTTTCAACATGTTCTGGTGCTACATTGATGCTGGCAACCACTGCGATAGTATCTGTCTGTGTGAGCGTTGCATTTGACACAAACCCAGTGTCTTTACTCATTATCTTGATACCACCATAAAATAGGCTATTAGAAGATGCGAGTATGCCAGTTGAATCAAGACGAGTACCCTTTGTTAAGGGTAACGTTACTGTAAAACAATCCCCATTAAGAACTACATCAACAATACGACAATCTGTTGCACTGCACGGAGTGAGATACTGGTTGGAACATTGAGAATCTTCTTTAACCGCGGTAATATCAACATTTGTCGGAGTATCAAGCAATCCAACATCGGTTGGTGTATCAATTAAGTCTATCTCAGTTGATGTACCGATCAAGCTTATATCTGTTGGTACACTAATTAACTTAATGTCCGTTGGTGGCAAAACGATGATTGGCAATGTGGGAGGATCATAGGTGCTGTCATTATCCACAATAGTTACTGTGACGGTATCTAAAACTGTGTTATCAGCCATTTTCAAAATCACCGTGAAAATTTCATTGCCCTCTATTTCACTGTCATCAGTGATAATCACTTGAAAAGTTTTCTCTTTATCGTCTCCATCAGCCCATGTCAAAGTACCTTGGGTGGTTTTGTAATCAAAGCCGGCTTTAGCGGTATTTTCTTGTGTCGCATAAGTTGCCGTAATGATTCCATCGCTACCTTCGGTGCGAACCGCTGTAATCGTGGCAACATTGCCAATTTCATCAAGGGTAGTGACCATTTTATCCAATTCATCAACCGTATAGTTTTTATGAGAAAATTGGACTCGCCCTGGGTACAATGCTAACTCACTTTCACCATCATTGTCATCTATGAGAGTAAAAGTCGCAGTGCATAAGGTATCGGTAGTGATGGTTATTTGCCCATCCTGACAAGATTCATTCCAGCCTGTAAAGTGTGAATCCGCGTTTGCGGTTGCTTCTAACTTCACTGTGGTACCTAATTCATAAATACCAGCACCGCTAACCATTCCATCTCCCGTACCCTCGACATTAACTGTCAAGGTAAACATAGGTTTTGGAATTATTTCAAAAGTCGCACTGCATAAGGTATCGGTAGTGATGGTAATTTGCCCATTCTGGCAAGATTCATTCCAGCCTGTAAAGTGTGAATCAGCGTTTGCTGTTGCCTCTAAATTCACAGTTGTACCGATTTCATAAATACCAGCACCGCTAACCGTTCCATTTCCCGTACCCTCGGCATTAACTGTCAAGGTAAACTTTGGTATAGGTTTTGGAATTGCTTTAAAAATCACTTGGCAAGTTTTATCAGTATCCATAATAACGCTACCATCAGCGTTGCAATGTTCTCTCCATGCTTTAAATTTCCAACCCTCATCGGCTTTAGCAGAAAGTGCTACTTGCTGATCACGGTCAAATGGGTACGTACATTGGTTATCATCAAAACCGCAATGAATGCCGGCGGGGGTACTACTTACATCACCTTTGCCCTCGACATTAACTGTTAAGACAGATTTAGGAATCGGCTTAAAAACCGCTTGACAGATTTTATGAGTCTCCGTAGTCACACGATTGGCATCATCAACATGACATTCTTCCCAACTCACAAATTGCCAGCCCAACTCAGGCATCGCAGTGAGCGTAATTTGGCTGTCACCGTCAAAAGTGTATATACATGGGTCAGCATCACTAATACTACAATCCAGGCGAGTCGGTTTGTTATTTAACTTGCCCTCGCTTATGACTTTGCCCTTACCATGGATTGTCATAGTCAATGTGCGAGGCTTTAATTTAAAGTGGGCGATACATAACTTGTTACTAACCATAAATAATCTGTTCTCGCTACAATCACGATCACCTCTCCAATACTGAAATTCTGATCCAGCAGCAGCAACGGGCTTAAGGCTGATCCAAGTGGCGTTAGCAAAGATGTGTTCGCATTCGCCATCATCACTATTGCAATCAATGCCGGCGGGTTCAATTTTGATACTGCCATTGCCATTGCCATCAAAATCGACAATCAACATCATGGTGAGATTTATGGGCGGTGTGGGTGGTGGTGTACTATCATTGTCTGTAATCGTGATATTCTGAGAAGTGCTGTCACCCAACAAGATACCTGCCGAGAAGTCGCCGATTGTGAGTGTTGCGGTTTCGGTTCCTTCAACGAGAGTATCATTAACTATGGTGAAGGTGACGTTGCCGGTGGTTTGCTCATCAGCAATAGTAATAGTGGTATTACTCAGGTTGTAATCACTGGCACTAACCCCGGTAACCGCTAAATTAACTGTTTGATTGCCTGAAACAGCATTAGTAGTGGTGGCTGTGACAGTGATAACAGTAGCGGCGGCTTCAGTGCCGGTATGAGTGCTAACAGACAAGTTAACGCCAGGTAGAAAAATCCAATTAGTATTATTGCCAGAATCAACGTTTTCCGGCACAGAAACCGTAATGGGTGTCGCATTAACATTATTGGAATCTTTTACATCCACAAAGTTTATGGTGCGAGTACCTTGCGGATCGATGTTCCATTGTGAAGGCTCGTTTTGACTGCGGAGCGACAACAGATTACCAGAAGTACCCGTCAAGGTTAGCACATTAGTAATTGTTTGAGTTTGATCACCAAAGGTAAGGGTGTCAGCATTGGTTACACTTTTAGTAAAATTGTAGAAGGTGGTGTTACCACTGATATTTTGATTGCTACCGTTAAAGATAACGGTACCGTTGTTGTGATTAAAGGTACCATTATTAGACAAATATCCACTGATATTCAGATTGCTGCTTGGCGCAGTAAAGACACCAAGCGAAGAGATATCTAGACTGTGAACGGTTAAATCGGTACTTAATACGTTAACGGTGGCACCGACTGTCCCACCAACCCAAAAATCGTAGAACTCTTGAGCGGCTTTACCTCCCACGGTTTGGGATAGTGTAGTACTATTAAAAAAAAACAGAACCTTACGATTGTTGTGGATGAAAGTACCATCATTTGTCCAATTGCCGCTGCTGATAAGATCACCGCCACTAGCAGTTGATAGCTCTAATGTACCAGCAATATTGATATTATTATGCACGGCGAGTGTATCACTCATAGCTCCCATACTAAGTTTAGAGCCACTATCAATGGTTAAATCACCTGCCATTGTCCGTGCTTGGTTAATAACACCATTTTCCAAGTCAAGTGTGGTGTTATTAGAAATTTGGACATTGTGAGGATTGTTGACATCCCATTCAGCACCGCGTTGATAGCTATCTCCGCTATTGTACAGCAAGGTAGCACCATTATCGTGTGTAATAGAGCCAGCACCACTTACACTCACAGAGGCTCCACTATCCAGTTGAAGTGTACCCGTTGTGCCAATGGTCAAATTACTAATCCCAGCAGTGCTAGTAGTAACAGTTAGTGGGCCATTAGTTTTAAATGTACCCATCACTGTTCGATCAACCATATCCATCTCCAAACCGCCAGAAGTACCGCCAGATATGGTAACATTGAAGGGGCCGTTTGTATTAGGCCACATTTGAGTGGTACCTCCAAATGAAAACTCACTTGAGTTGTTGGCAAAAATGAGTTCACTGGATGACCCATAAACAAAGGTACTGGTACCACTGGTTCCTGCAAAAAGGCCACCTTCATCAATTTGAAGTGCGCCATTGATTACCCAATTCATAGCAGTTCTTGTGTTATTGCCATTAGTTGTCAATGTTGTACCACTGGCGATTTCTACATTCCAAGGAGTATTACTGCCCCATTCATTACCAGAAAGATAAACGCTATTCGTGTCATATTTCAGTGTTGATTGACCACCATAGTTAAAGGTAGTGCCAGTATTCTGTACAGAGCCACCATTATTAAAGCGAAAAGTTCCATTAACATTAACCGTTGTTGTCGATTGAAAGTTTATAGCAGTTGAAACATCTAATGTACCTCCCTCGTCAACGGTTATCGTGACACCATCCGTAGGTAAATCAACATCCAAAGTAACTGTATGACCATTTTGAACTTGAGCAGTATATCCCCCCTGTGGAATACTACCAATACAATTGTTCCAAGTCGCAGCTGCACTCCAATCACCACTCTGTTGAGAGACACAGTTCACATTTTCAAATTTTAATAGTTCCTCTGTCTTCACCGGTTGTACCAGAATGCCGAGTAGTGTTTCTGCCCGAAAATTGATATTTACGGGGGTATGATCGATTACCTCAACGCCGGGTAAACAAAAGAGAATTTCATCACCATCTGAAACAACGTCGGTAGGATCAACTAGAAATTTAGCAGAATTATCACCCTTTGCACCACCATCTACGATTGCAATATTATCATCCACAGTTGATGTTACTAAAGCAGCACTTGTAATATCACTTAAAAGGCTTCCAGTGCTGAGGGTATACTCAACATAAAAAATTTGGTTGATATTACCGTCTACAATGTATTTGACACTGAATATTCCTTGCTCAGCAGACGAGGCACTGGTATCGCAGTTAGTCATGTTATTTGGAAAACTCAAACCAGCACTATCTGGATAAACAACGATGCCAGAACCATCATTCAGATTAAGAACAGCGTGTACTTGTTGGCTACACAACAAAATATATAGCACACTGGACATAATAGCGTTACATATTCTCATAATAAAAACTCCTTTAAAATTGAGCAACTCAGGGCAACCACAGGGGATTGCCCCTACATAAGAATATTGAGGGGCATTATCTTGATAATGTCACATTTCAATTAGAGCGTAAATCTCGCTTTTTCCAAAATAAATTTTGGACTCCGGAATAACGCGATTCGTTGGAGTCCAAAATTTATTTTGGATGTTTTGAACATCTATAGTTAAGAGGAGGAAAAATTTTCTTTGATAAGCCGCCATAAGGTATCTTGGATGGTTTTTAGGGCATCTGGCATGGATGGGACATCAGGTGAAGAGCGATAGATAATGCTCTTTTCTTTGCCTTGAAAATGAAAGGAAAAATGGTGAGGATAGGAACGTTGATGAGGTTCTTCTCCATATTCTTCCTGCAAATTCATAATGTTAAGCCTTTCCATCAGGGCATTGAGTTCATTTATTTCTGCGGTTGTCAGAGTGGCTTCTTTTGTCACTATGTTATCATACGACCAACATGGGTACGAAGCGACACTATTCGCGCATTCTTGGTCCATCTCGCTCCTTGGAATAGATTTCCACCGAAGTTTGGTATTGGAGATTTCTATCTCATCGTAAACAGTTTCTGCCGTGAATTTGTAGGTTATTGACAATTCGTTGTTTGGAACAGAAGGTTCGGAATTTGTATTTGGCTTCATTACCAGAATACCAAAGGTTTTTTCAAAGTAAAGATTAGGGTATAACTTGTTTAGTGTTTTAATCCGAACAAAGTGAAGATTTTGTGTGGCATCTTCTTCATTGAAGTTAATCTCCTGAAGGGTTTTCAGTTCGTTACCTTCGATGGTAAAGAGACCATTATGAGTATCGCCTTCACCTTCAACCAACGAATAGACATAAGCTTGGACATTGATGTTTCCATCAGCGGTGTTAAAGATACCCGCTAACGTACCCGCTTCAACAATACTATTCTCGTTAGCAAACAGCTTAATCATTGCTCCAACTATCACCTTCACTTTGATGTCGGCAATTTCGTTGTTCCCATCCGACATAATAAGCTTTATAGTGCGAATGCCAGGCATTAAATCGGGCGTATAGCTGATATTGCCTATCACATCATTCACGCTTGCCTTCGTTGCCGCATTGTTGAATTTGACCTTTAGCACCTTTGAATGTTTGTTGTAGATGACTTTGCCGATAGTCATACCGTTATCCGTCTGTTTGCTATCGGAAAGATGAATTTCGCCTTCATCCAAAATTCCCAATTGATCGTTATCTGTGCCACCGTTATCAATCCATACTTCTAACAAAACGTTACCGAAACTTAGGGTTTCAAGTGGTAGTTCTTCAGCTTCTCCAAACAGTAACACTTCTTTGCCACCTGGGTTGTATATTGGTGGTAACTCAAGAGATATTGGCTTGATTAGGGGCAGATCGAATCTTAAGAGTACCTTTGTTTCTGGAGGTTGTAGTTCTAAGTTGCCAAAGCGCGTTGTGGCCTGAAAAGTTATTTCTACGGGAGTGGAGACATCATCTACATTGACACCGGGTAAACAAAAAAGAATTTCGTCACCCTCTGAAACGTTGGTGGTAGGTTGAATTAGAAATGTAACAAAATTATCCCCCATTGAACCACCCTCCACTTTAACGATTTTGTTACCCAGGGTTGAAGTCACCAAATCGGTGTAGGTAATATCGTTTGAAAAGCTTGTAGTGCCACTGAGGATATATTTAATATAAAAATCAATCTCTTGAGCAATAGTAGCCATTACCGTGTATTTGACACTGAGTATTCCTTGCTCATCAGGCGAGGCACTGGTATCGCAATCTCCAACAGTATCATTTGGGAGAGACACGAGCAGGGGATTGGTACTACCGATTGGATAAAAAACGGTACCCGAACCATCATTTAGGTCAAGGACAGCGTGGATCGGTTGACTACACAACAGAATACACATCACACTGAATATAATGATGTTACACATTTTCATGATAAATACTCCTTTGATCCAAAAACCTGCCAGGTTTTTAAAACCTGGCAGGTATTGACTGCATTGGTATAGCGTTTCCCTTATGTCTGAAACTCCCCTAATCCCCTCCTTAATTAAGGCTAATCTTTATCCACAAGTCTATAATCTTTTAAAATTCAAAGCTATAGCGAAGGACTCCAAAAAATGCTAGGTACTTGTGGGTAAAGATTAGTTAATTAAGGAGGGGACTTGAACTTACGCAAACGGGAAATGCTATAGAATGCGCTATAAAAGCAAGTTATGGGTCCAGTTTAATTTTGAACTTGATGACGTTACCCCACCACCACCACCAGTATGGATTACAAGCCTTATTAGTGGGAATGGGATAAGACCATGAGAGAATCGCCCGTGCATATAGGGTATGCCCTGCCATTAACTGTCTGTGCAGCGTTGGGTCTGCCGGCACAACCACACCATAGTTCCAAGGAGGATTAACGCCGTATGATTCATTGTGAACATGCCCTGCCGAAGTGTTAACTATATCCCAGCCGCTGGTTGGATAATAAACACAAACTTTTACCCACTCAAACGATCCTGGGCTACCGCCGTAACCATGCCGTTGACTTTGTTCTACCATGCAATCAAATTCTTGACGCTGTGGGTGATAGCCACAATTTTTGAGTTTTTCGTAAACAATACTCCCTATTGGTATAGCTGGAGTGAATGTTAAACCCAGTTTGGCACGAGTCCTTACCTCGGCAGACACTTCTTCTATTTCCGCATCAGGTTCATCGCTTTTGAAGACGGGTTTGACAGGTGGACTGCAAGTGGCATAGACATCAGCAATCTCATCAGGCATGACACCGCTTTCAAGCGCATTTACAACTGTTTTTCTATCGACTGCCTTTTTGCAGATTTCATCAAGCTTAATGGCTGGTGTATTGGGTTCAACTATAAATTCAGGTTCATTGGCAATAACTGGTTCAAGTGCAGTACCTGTGGAATTAGGTGCTTCTACCACTACATATTCAGTTGTTATGTCTGTAACGGGAGTATCTGCTGCAAAGACAGCTAGTGAAGTAGTAAGAGACACTGCTATAAATACAAATATTCTTGCCATCGTACCCAAATTTGTCTCCCATTTTGTAGATGGAACACGTTTTTTGAGTATTGCACTCATAACTATTTTCCTAACGTTGATCTAAAGAAAAAATAATTGACTGAATTCTAAAGGGTCGAAATCTAAGGACAAAAAATCTATGGCATAAAAAATGCATTAGTAAAAATCATTATTTTTCAATAGGATAAAAAATAAAGTCTTTGCGATTTTATTGACAGAATGAAGGGATTCAAAATAAAGAGATTAAAAAATAACTATACGACTTATTGAGGAAACGATAATACAGATAGGTTTATGTCTGCTTTATAATAGGGATGTTAAATTTGTACCTAAATCGGCTAGTTTGTCCTGTTTTTATATCTTATAGGTTCCACCGATTTCATCGGTAGCTATTCATGTTTTACACCTTCGGCGTTAGAAATTTTCAAAAATGTATTAACCCCGAAGGGGTTTAATGTGAATAGCCACCGGTGGAACTATAAAAGCAAGTTATGGATCCAATTTAATTCTGAACTTGATGACATTTCCCCACGACCACCACCATTTTGGATTGCAAGCGTTATCAGTGGAAACGGGATAAAACCATGAAAGAACAGCCCGTGCATACATGGTTTTTCCGGTCATTAACTGTCTGTGCAGCTTCGGGTCTGCCTGCACAACCACACTATAGTTCCATGGCGGTTTAGCACCGTATTGTTCATCGTGAACATGCACAGCTGAGGTATTGACTATATTCCAGTTGCCAAGGAGCTGCTGCCCCACACTAAGCGTACTAGCAGGCGGCCCACTAGATGTGCTAGATAGTGGATAATAGACGCAAACTTTTACCCACTCAAACGATCCTTGAGACTGAGGAGGTGTACCGCCGTAACCGTGCCGCCGCCTTTTTTCTACCACGCAATCAAATTCTCGACGTTGTGGGTGATAGCCACAATCTTTGAGGTATTCGTAAGCAGTACTTCCTATTGGTATGGCCGGCGTGAATGATACTATACCCTGTCTTACACCCTTTCTTACGTCCTCAGCCACTTCTATTAAGTCCGCGTCTGGTTCATCACTTTTGAAAACCGGTTTTACCGGCGGACTGCAAGTGTCATAGAACTCAGCAATCTCCTTCGGCGTAACACCGTTTTTAAGCGCATTTATAACCTCTTTCCTATCAAGAGCCATTTTGCACAGTTCATCAAGCTTAATGTCAGGTGTATTTTCAGCTACGAACTCTGGTTCATCGGCAACAACGGAAGTAGTAGCGATACCTATGGAATCAATATCCGCCGTGTCCGCAGTAACTGGCGTATTTTGTGCGAAAGCCGCTGGTGAAGTAGCAAGGGACACCGCCATAAATAGGCAAGATGTTCTTGCTACCGCACCCAAATTTATGTCCCACTTGAAAGCAGAAACACGTTTTTTGAGTAGTGTACTCATGACTATAATTCCTCATGTTGGTATAAGTAATTAAGTTGCTGATTTATCAATAGAATCCGCAAACTTACCCATGATGTGATTGAGTTGGCATTCTCAGTCACTTTTCCTCACATTGCTCAGTTTTGTCAAGTCCTATCGCCCAATACTCCGGCGCAATCATTCATTTGAGAATATTTCAATTCATCGTGTTGAGCAACGTTGCACCATTAATACTTCACCTCCTTTGGTTTCAGTTAAAATTATTTATTTGTGTAAAAGAAACCAAGTTTTTTTCAAAAAACTTGGACCAAATCACTCTGTAACTGTTCCTTATCAAGAAACGGCTTATCTTCCTACTTTATAGATGTTTGCAAATGAAAAGGTTCTTTTGCAAAAATTATGTGTTATGTTATAAGCATTTGCCTTAAAATAACAGATAAAATGCTATATTATTCATAATAAAAAGGAATTTGTTCATTAGAATCCAGTGTCCAACTAACAGAAAATACTTCAGAAATAGGGATATTGATTGCGTTGAGGAAACATTTACCTAAGGGTTTAGTAAAGTATAACCACGATATTGAAAGAATTATTAGGAAAATCAAAGATAAAGAAGACTCTATCTTCTCTTTTATAGTATAGAAACAAAAACAGTCGTTACGGAGAATTTTTAGGAGAACTTTATTTATTACAACAAAATTCTTAAAAATACCTTTTCATTCATCTATAATTTTGGGGAAGGAGTATGATAGACACTTTAAAATAATTTTGATGGGGTTCTCAATTTGTGGCTCCCGTGTATTATTTTATGATGGCTATTACGAGTAAAGTTTAGATAATGATCATTTAAAAGTCAAGGCGATATTCAAAATTTTGGCAAAATAATTTAAAAAATTATATTTATCAATTAATTATGTTAGGTAAGGAACGTGTACGAAATAACTTAGACAACTTCAACCAGCCCCATCCCTTTCCTTAAAAAGGAGGAGAGTAACCTCCCTGTTTCCCTAATGTAAGGCTAACCTTTACCCACAAGTACCCAAAAATTATTTAATCGTATAAATAGTAAGGTTATAGAGAATCGTAACACCCATGAAATCCAAGCACGATGAGAGGACAAATTTTTGCCAATTTCATTTTAGAGTGATATCTCCCTATAACAAAAACCTATTGATTTCAATAGGCTTACCTACTTGTGGGTAAAGATTAGAATGTAAGGAGGGGCTAAGGGTAGGGTGTTTACTGAGAGCTTTTTTGTTCAGCATTTTTCATGCAAGTTTAGTGTCGTCTTGGCAGGTTTAAAAACAGTTCTTTTTTTGGAGAGTATTGATTTATCAAAAACACGATCAGCCCACCGTTCAACATCCTTAATGCTAGTGCCTTCCATAGCATCTTTGATGAATTGTCCCGTTATTTTAACAGTACATAAAGGTATAGTTAATATCAATTTAGATATTTCTCGTAATGGACTTTTTTCAATAAAGGTTTTGTAACTGTAAAACTAAACGACTAGCAGTGTGGGGAGTTAGATGTAGAGACGCACGGTTGTGCGTCTTTGCACGGATTTATGAATTGTAAACCTTTGGATTTAAAATGACACCATACATTACCCCATTTCCTATTTTTTCAATTCCTCTTCTATCAGCTTCTAAGTATAAACAAAGTGTTATTTGTGAATTTTCAGAAAAATCAAATTCAGCCATAATTTTTGGCACTTGAAATTCTTCCAAAAGTTTTTCTTTTTGTAATTCTTGAAAACATTTTTTTGCCTCCTGTCTATCCGCTTCTGTTAAATAAAAAATCACAAATGAACCACCACCAGTATAAGAAGCATAAATACCTTCTTCTAAATACACACGGTTATTTCCCTGCAAATTGTAATATTCAACATCTTCATTTTTTTTTGGATCATAAGTAATAATTCGATGGGGATTAGAAATTGTACCCACCTTTTTCATTAAAGTGACTGGCCAAGCAATACAACTTTTGATAGCAATGCCATTAAAATGTGTTATCGGTTTTTTTTCTTCAATCATAACAGTTATAGTTTCCTTATGAGGCAGGGTTAAATAAAAAATGAAAGTATTTCAGATATTTCTGGATGAAGCCTTTTTATTTTTGCCTTATCAAGATGTACTCTTCCAAAATCAATGATAAAAAGATTTATATTATCTTTTTGCAAAATTTCCATATCTAGTTTATTAGCTTGTATAATAACATCAATAACTTTTCTCTTATCAAACAGCACATTACCTGAATGAAGATCAATATGCTCAATACCTTATGCTCAATACCTTGCTCTTTTAAATATTCTTGACATTTTTTAAAATCATACTGTACGTCCTTTGAAAAAAGACGGTTGATGACTTCTATTGCTTCTCTATTACCCGTTCTCATTGTTTCACGTTGTAGAGACGCATGGCCATGCGTCTCTACTACTCTAAAACCAGCAATAAGGTTTACATGTCATTTATAAATAAACATTGGGGATAAATAATTCCATGATTACTTACGGTGCTGGCAGAGACGCGAACATCGCGTCTCTACAAATCTATCGAATTACCAACCCTTATTCCTCACGAATTGCTTCTGCGGGATCAATACTTGTCGTTTTCCACGCTGCCAGCAATGAACTCAACGCTGCCATACCTGCGGTGACAAAAAAAGTCATCACAAAATAACTATAGGGCAAAGTACAAATTTTTTGCCCCAGTCTTAAATCGGCTGCAAAAACAAGATTGATAATGGAAGCCAGTAACGCATAACCGCCAATTGCAACAATAACGCTCATTATCGCAATTGTGAGACCTTGGTGAATGGGAAATTGAAAAACTTGAGTACGGGATAAACCCATCAATCTTAACACACTGATGTCTCGTTTCTTTCTTTCCACCGATGCATAAAGGCTGGCTATCAATGCCGCCATTCCTCCAGCAATACCAACCAGTGCAACGAGCCAAAAAATACGTGTTAAGCCACGATCCAATACCTTCACTTTTTCAATTTCATGGACTTGTGTAATCACATCAATCTCTTGATCAAGAAATTCACGGTAGAGTGTTGGGATATCATCAATACTACGCGCATATAATCGAAAACCACGATATCCCGCTTTTGCCAGCAAAAACGTTTTTTGCCCTTTATCAAAGATAATTTTACTGGATTGTCCTGTGCGTAAAGTACCGATTAATTCTGAGGGTACAATGGCATAATTACTAAAACTTGTTCCTCGTTGCGTCACTGGAAATTGAATGTCACCCTCTAGGATTTTGCTACTTAACATCAAATTTTGTTGTTCTGCAAGGTTTTCTGGAAAGAGCATTTGCCCTTGTTTTGTAAAATCAGCGGTTGCGTTAAATTTTCCCCAAGGCAATTTTGGTAAACCCAAAGTCACTGTTTGAGATTCAGACAGAGATAAACCGATTACTTTAAGTTTTTCCCCGTTAACATCAGTGATTTTAATGCCTTGTGCAAAAGGTAACAGAATAGCAGATTTACCACGGAGTTTATTTTTCACACTTTTAATACTACTGACTAAAATGGGACTGCCTTTAGCGAGTAGTTGATAAGCACTGTAACCATTTGGTAATGGAAAACCAAGATGCTGTAGAAATTCTTTTGCATCCAACGAATTAATATCAGCTAAACCAGTACCGATAGTCAGCGTGGTTTCCTCAATCGAACTTAATGGGCGAGGTATCAATACCCAAAGTCCATCATAACTTAAAGGAGGGAGTGCTTTACCGCCTGCCCAATTACGTGTTGGCACAGCACGTCCTTCCCGATACGCCTCAACATCATTGACAAATTGAAACGGCGTATAAACTCGCGACAACACATCCGCACGGGGATTGAGGATTGCAACTATTTTTAAATCAGTTTTTACTAATTCACGCCGTCTTTTCCGAGTTCTTGTCACTTCAGCTATGAGCATGTCACCTATTTTGACACCAAGCTCTTCAGCCGCAGAATAACTTAAAACACATTCGCCCTCCTTGGGAACAATACCCTCATTTTCTAAAATCAATGGATCGTTAGGTGCGGTGGGTACTAAATCTATAACTAACCGTTTACGTTCTCCAGGTTTTGATAAGCGAACAATCGACGAACCGCGCAAAATTGTGGGGATGACAAATTCAACATCGGGGCGTTGCTTAAATTCCTCAAACCATTTCGTAGAGAGCTGCAATGTCCTGGCAGGGCGAATTTCCCGATTAACGGGATCTTCTACTAATCTATCGCGCATGGTTTGGACCGTACCGTGTTTTAAGCCCAATAAAATCAGCAACGGTGCCAATACAGCCGCTATTGCTAGCACCATACATAAAGTCAATATCCATTCATGGCGTAAATCAAGTAAAGCAAGTCGAGTGATTACGCCTTTGGGTTCAGTTGATTGGGAAGGTTTCACAATATTGTTTCCTTTTTAGGTATCTTCTCAAAAAGTGTGGGTAAACTTGCTCAAACCTGACAGGTTTTGGAAACCGGTTTTTTCCACAGAATTTAGCGAAGATACCTTTTTAATTTGTATGATCTTGAGATAAATCTCAAGGCTAATGATATGATATTTATCGTTATTTTTATACCAATAAAAATTGTTTATAGGCCCAACTCACAACAGCTACTATAGAAATTGACGGTTCATTGCAATTAAATTGGAAACCTCAAGATTAGGATAGTTTAAGGTATATTCAGTCGGTATATCTTGAGTATTAACGTGGGTAATGGTGAGAGAGCAGGTTTGAAACAACAGCGCGAAAATATTCAAGTTATTAACAAGGTTGGTGTGCCGCTTGTGAACCAATAATTACTGAAACGCTACATGACAAAAAGATTGAGAATTGAAAAGCGATTGAATCTTGCAGTATCTTTGGCATCTTTTAAAATATATTATTACACACTCTGATACTGAATCCAATAATATCAAAAAACAGGCTGAAGTGTAAAAATATGATACAATAAATTTTTTGTGTTTACTTTTAGAAGGATTGAATGATATGAAAGTGATTTATAATCCAAACTGTAGTAAGTGTAAAACGCTTGGAAAAGCGTTAGAAAATCGTGGTATTAATTGGGAAAATGTAGCATATTTAAATACTGGATTAACATCAGAGATGGTTGCCGAACTCTTTGCGGGCTATGAAGGTAATTGGCGAGATTTAGTGAGGGAAAAAGAAGACATCTTCAAGGATGAAGGATTAAATCCCCAAGAAATGCTTCAGAATGACATGATGGACTTTTTGGTAAAACATCCTATTGCCATTCAAAGACCTCTTGTAATTAAAGATAAAGAGATCATTATTGCCAGAGATGCTGAGGGTATCCACAAGGTAATCGGTTGATTGACATATCTATAGCATTTCCCGATTGCGTCAGGTACAAGTCCCTTCCTTAATTAAGGAGGGGATTTAGGGGAGGTTGTACTTTATCCAATTGGGAAACGTTATAAATCTACCAAGTTTTGAAAACTTGGTAGGTTTTGTAAAGTTATTTACCTTAAAAGGGATATTTCATTTCTGTATGAATTTTGATAAGAAATACAATCATGCCAAGATTTCTCTGCTCATTGATTTGATACTAAAGAATGAGAATTCAATAAAATACGAAAGTTGAAACCTGTCAGGTTTAGCACCAAAATTTTGCAAATTATTAAATCCTCATTCCTAAAGATTTTTTGTTGAAATTCTATTTTACTTTCATTTCATTATCTAAAACATTCAGCCAGTGTTCCACAAAAAAACGTTTTTCATGGGTTAATAGTGTGTCCGATTCACCAATAATGGGGCGCAATGTAGTTGTCATTTGTAGCATGGTTAAAATCAGTATCACACACCAGGTTGTGATGAGATTGTTGTCTTTACGACCATCCATGCGCGTCAAGCCCATTACGATATAACGCAAGCCAAAATAAATACTGACAGCCCAAATCAACGTATGAATTACTCCCATAAAAGCAATTGTTTTGATGGAGAACGTAAAAATAAAAGCCACTGGTGCGAATCCCAACAGTAGTATAGAAGTCAACGTTAATCCCCCAGCCAACAAGGACAAAATTTGCCCTGGCGTGATGTTAGCTCCGCTTAGGCAGCCAAAAATGTAAAGGCTGGGGTAACAAAGCAAGGCGGATAGTATTGTGCCACCCACAATTTTGATTGGAGCAGCATACCATTGTACATCTCCTGAAAAACTGCCTACAATCAGTCCATAAATCACATGGCAAAATACAAAAACGCCCAATAGAATAAAGAACGTTTTTTTAGACTGCCCTGCTTTAATCTGATTTATCACAGATTCCGGTGATTTTAACAGCGCGTCCACGAGTTGCATGGTGCTTGCTGACTCTGGGAGATGGTATGGCTCTTTTTCGAGTTTTGGTATTTCCATTCTTATGCTCTCTTTTTCAGTTGTATCGACAAGCGTTGTATCATTGTCTTTTTTAGGTAGATGGTATGGCTCTTTTTCGGGTTTTGGTGTTTCCATTCTCATACTCTCTTTTTCGGTGGTATCAACAAGTGTTACGTCATTGTCTTTTAGAGGATTATTGGATTCAAGTGTATGAATATCATCAGTTGTCATGGTTTTGCTCCTGTTTCGTTTTATCGAAAAAAATGCCCAAAGCTAAAGCTTTGGACTCCAAAAAAATGTTAAAAAAGCAAGCGTTTTAGTATGTGAAATACAGCTTCATAAAAACTGCCATTAAAGGGATCATCTCGTAGGAAACGGACTTCAAGGTGTGGCGTGCCAAAAAAAGGACGTAAATTCCAAGAAAGTTGGCAACCAAGAAACATGTTAACACCGAGCCAAGTCAATAAAATTTGTTTGGCTTTCAAATGGTTAGTACAGATATATTCCAGCAAGTTGAATAGATGAATATTGGCGATAATGCCAGCAAAGGCAATCAATATCACATGCAAAATAAGAACAAGTGCATGTGCTTGACTGGCTGCTGCCGTTCCCATTGGTGGTAAGTTATGGAGTAAAAACAGTGCAAGTGGTGTAAATGCACCAAGAATAATGGCAATCAGCGTAAAGCTCATAATGACAGCTAGAAAACTTTGCCGAAAGCTGATTTTTGCCCCCAATAATTGGGCTAACATACCATTAATAATAGCATTACCCAGCGTTGTCAAAATAATGAGCAGCGGAAACTTAATGGCAACATAAAAACTTTGTAATGGTGCTCGCCACAAACCGATTGAAGCACCATAGAGACTACTCCCCAAAATAAGCCAAATCAGGCAGGACTGAATTTTTTCCTTGTCTTTATCAAGCCAAGTGGCTAAAACATGAGGTTCAGCACGACAAAGTTGCACTAAGTCTGCCCATAATTGTTTAAAATAATCAGTCATTTTTAGCTCTCTTTTTGACATCTTCCTACTTTAATCCTGATGTTACGCACTGAACTTTTTAGCCTAGAGATTTATCCCAAGGCTTAGCTTTCATCGTTATACACAATAAAAAGTAAAATAAAAAATGCCGGAAAATTTAATTCCATCAATAGCTTTCCAATTTTTGACAAACCTTTTCTATTGTCGAATCCAATGTAGAAGTACCTGCTGTAACTCCCACAACATTGAAGGAGTGAAACTGAGCTGTTGATAATTCCTGTTCATTTTGCACTTGAACACAAGGCACTTCACGTTGGTAACACAGTTCGGTTAATTGACGGGTATTATTAGAGTTTGCACCGCCAACCACTACCATCGCTTCAACTTGATTGAGCAAATCTTCAACAGATTGTTGTCTGCTTCGTGTTGGTTTACATATCGTATCAACGTATTCAATCTGTGCAGTGGGATTTTTGTCATGAATACGTTGGACAATGGCTTTTGCAAGGGAGGGTTGTGTTGTGGTTTGGCATACGATACCTAATAATTTATGTAGATAACGTTTTACTTCCGCTGGCTTTTCTACCACTGTATAGGCATGTAAATCTCCTATAATTCCTTTAACTTCAACATGTTTTGATTTACCAATCACAACAATAAAATAACCCTCGTCTTGTAATGCTTGTGCTTTTTGATGAACTTTTCGTACAAGAGGACAAGTTGTGTCATAAATATATTCGGTATTTCGTGCCAAAGTGCGTTTTTTCTTCTGACTCACACCATGTGCTGTGATTACCACTGCCTGAGAAAAGGGAGGAATACGCAGCGTTTCGGATACCGTTGTCATCCCTCGTTGCGTGATTTCTGTGAGAACTTCGGGATTATGTACCAATTCGCCATAAACAGTGGTTTTTTCTGGATTAGGGATAGTACGCATTAACGCCAGTGCATCACGAACACCAAAACACATCCCCATCGTTTTTGCTTTGATAACTTTCATGATTTTTTCCTTAATTAATGAAAAATCAATTTTAAATTTATTTAATAACTCAATCTCGTCATATTAATTTTTATTATTTGTTTAATATAAAATACTTTGTATTATAAAGTTAATTTGATTACAAAACTTATTTGGGACAATTTGCCAAACTAAAGTTTGGATCATCAATAAAAATAAGGACTCTAAAAAATTACTATACATTATAATACAAAATACTTTGTATTGTAAAGCATAATAATAATAAAATATTGGATATCAAACAGTTATTGAATTAATATCAGTTAAATCAGTGAATTAAATCATAAATCTATTATAAATATCCTGTGGGGTAAACTTTCTTACAATAGCAAATATAAAGTTGACTTTACCCGACACGTCAAAGTAAAGTAACGAATGTCGTTAAGAAGTGTGTCTTGAAAAAATTGATTTTTGATTACAAACGATTAACAAAATCCAACAGTTGCTAGAACCTTTGGCAAAGTAAGTAATTGGTTTTATCAATTTTACAAGCAATATTGGATTGGCAAGCTAAGGAGCGCGAAACGTTCTAGCAAGACTTCACGAGCCGGAGATAGATCGTTTCAAAAAGTAAAATCCATCTTGCTAGAACGGACTGAGCGACACTGGTTGGGACTGCTCAACCCGGACTCTAATTGCACTTCTTCTGAACTATCAACAGAAAGCGAATTGCCTATAAATGTGTAACTTTGTATAACTTTTTAGGAATAGAAGCAAAGCGAATATCCACTAATCCAAATAAAGAGTAAAGAAATGAAATTAAAAAGTATTTGGATTGAAACTACTACTCGTTGCAATCTCAAATGTAAAAGCTGTGGTAGTTTAAAAGGTAAAGAAGATATTGATTTGGGATTATTTAATAAAATTGCAGAGCAATGTTTCAGTAATATTGAGGAAGTAAATGTTACAGGTGTCGGTGAACCAACGATGACTCGTAATTTTATACAGATTGTATTGACTATTATTGAACAATATAATAAACGCTTAATCATTATCTCACATGGCATGTTACTGAATCGTAACAGTAAATTATTAGACGTTTTACTTAATGATAATGTACATTTAACAATATCAGTAGATGGTATTGGTGAAATTTTTGAAAAAATAAGGTTTGGTGCGAAATGGGATGCTATGCTTGAATTATTTCAAAAAATAAATCAGATTAAATGCAAAAAAGAATTAACTCAATTCACTTTAGGTATTAATTTCACATTGAATACACTTAACAGGGAGTGCTTGCCGGATATAATTAGACTTTCAGTAGAACAATGGCATATTGATTATTTACATGTAATACTTATGCAACCTTGGAATTTAAATATGGATTTTTTTAAAGCTAACAGTCCAATGAATTCTGATGAAAAAACAAATGATATTCTTGAAAAGTCAAGATTGATAGCATTGGAAACAGGGCTTAATGTTATTTTTCCAACTACATTCGATTCAAAACAAAGTTTAATTCTTGAAAAAAGACTTATAAGAATAAGAGGCTGGTTTAGAAAAATTAAGTCTAAATTATCCAATTCAAAATTCAAAAATATTTTTTATGCACTCCCAGCAACGATATATATTCGGCATCAAACGTTATATAAAATATTCTACAATTTATTACGAATAAAAAAGAAGCATTGCAAAGTTCCTGAAGAACGCTTATTTTTTAAAATAAATGGAGAAGTAACCCCGTGTTGTGGAATGCAAAACTATGTGCTTGGTTCCATGAATAAACAAAATTTAAATGACATATTATCAGATAAACCATACTCTAATTTGATAAATGGTTTTACAAAAGGATACTTACCTATAGAGTGTTTAAGATGCCATTTGCCGATGGGACCAAATTATGGTAACTAAATATAGCGTTTCCCGATTGGATAAAGTACAACCTCCCCTAAATTAGGGGACTTGTACCAGACACAATCGGGAAACGCTATAATAATTGGGGTCAGAGAAATAATTGAGGTCAGAAATTAGTTCTAACAAAGCCTTGCAGCCTTTGCTACAAGCTGCACGGCTGAAGAACGGTATTAGTGGAACAATCAAATCGTATATTAGAAGTTGGTTTTGTTGTTTAGGAATGAGGATTTAATAGTTTGCAAAATTTTGGTGCTAAACCTGACAGGTTTTTAAAACCTGTCAGGTTTCAACATTTTTTAGTTCTATTAACTCATCCATAATCCATTTATTATATTATATAGTCAGAATTAGAGCTAAAATCAGGAATCCAAAATTTATTTTGGCACTTAAGAAATAATCATATTAATCATTTTGACGGTTGCTTCAATAGCCGCCATATTCTGATCAGAATTGACTCCCCTTGTGGTAATGATGGTACTATGATCCTTTTTTTGTTGGACTTTCCAAGAAATAGCCGCTTGAACCAGTGCGTCAGTTTTCCCACCAGGCGGAATAGTCACTTCATAATCTAGCAGTTGAGGAACAGGGATATCAAATTGTGTCAATATTTGTTGCAATGCATTCATAAACGCATTATAACCTCCATCACCAGAAGCATAAGCATCTACTGTTTTGTCCTGATAAGCACATTGTACAGCTGCCACTGATTTTAATTCATAAGTCGAATTAATAGAGCAATGTAACAACTTAAACGGAATATCTTCGGGTGTCTCAAAAATATCACTGATTAAATAAGGCAAATCTTCCGTGGTAACCACTTCTTTTTTGTCACCCAGTTCAATAATTTTTTGTAGGAGGATTTTTTTCTCTTCTTCAGTCAATTCAATGGAAAGTTCTTTTAAACTCATTTCCAAGTTAGCCTTACCAGACAACTTGCCAAGAGCATATTTTCGTTTTCTATCAAAACGCTTAGGGAGCAGTTTATTGCCATATAAACTCCCTTTTTTATCCCCATCTGCATGGATTCCTGCTGTTTGAGTAAAAACGTTTTTGCCATAGATGGGCTTATTATTAGCCATCCGTATCCCAGAAAACATTTCTACGTAAGAGGAAATTTTGTGAAGTTTCTTTTCGTCAATATTGAAACTGACGGGCAAAAAATCTTTAATACTTGCAACCACTTCATCTAACGGTGAATTGCCAGCACGTTCTCCCATTCCATTGACAGTGACATGAACACCTTTCACTCCCGCTTTGACAGCCGCCATTGCATTGGCAGTGCCTAAACCATAATCATTATGAGAATGAAAATCAAAATGCATCTTAGGATATTTATTGACAACGGCAGATACATAATCATAAGTTTCAAACGGATTAAAAATACCTAATGTATCTGGCAACATAATCCTTTTGACAGGCAATGTTAATAAAAAGTCAATCAAATAGTAGACATAATCGGGAGAAGTTTTAATACCATTGGAAAAATCTTCCAAATAGATATTCACATCAATTCCCTTGTCAGTGGCATAAAGTATAGTCTCTCGAATATCTTGAGTATGTTGCTCAGGCGTTTTTTTCAATTGCTCAGTGCAATGCTTAAGTGAGCCTTTAGTCAACAGATTGATTCGTTTTATTCCTACTAATTTTGCCCAGTCAACCGATTTTCCTTTGTCAACAAAACCCAAAATTTCAAATCTATCAACTAAATCAACCTCTTTTGCCCAATCTAGCATTTTTAGAACAGATTTCTTTTCACCTTCTGAAACACGTGCTGAAGTCACTTCTAACCTGTCCACTTTAACTTCCGTCAATAAAATCTTTGAAATCGTCAATTTCTCTTCGGGAGTATAAGAGACGTTTTGCATTTGCTCCCCATCTCTCAGAGTGGTATCCATTATTTCAATGGTCTGTTTTTCTTCTTTTTTCAATGTATTATCCTTTCTATAGATATTCAGAAAAATAATTTCTCGATCAAACCTGCCAGGTTTTGGAAACCTGGCAGGTTTTGTGAAGCTATTTACCTGAAAAACTATAGGTAGTATCTATTCGGAAATTCTAACTGATGTTACGCACTGTACTTCAAATAATTTTAGGGACACCCCCCTAACCCCCCGTACACGGGTGGAACCAAACATCATTCGACACTTTGCTTTAATTTTTCTATTTTGGGACTTCCCCTGTGTACGGGGGGTTAGGGGGGTGTCCTCAATTTTGCACTCCAGTTTGGAAGCTATCTGCGTAACATCAGTTAATATTTTGATATAAAGCTTAAAACAACTTTCCCTGTTCAAACAAAAAATCCCCTATCCCTAATGAAGAACAAAACGAAGAACACGATTATAACAAATAAAGAAAGAAAGACAAGAAATATAGTTAAACTCAATGTTCAAGTTAAAATTTATTAATACGCTAATAAGCCTTTAATAACTGATGTTACGCAGATAGCTTTCAAACTGGAGTGCAAAATTGAGGACACCCCCCTAACCCCCCGTACACAGGGGGAAGTCCCAAAATAGAAAAAGCAAAGTGTCAAATGATGTTTGGTTC
>JAUCGK010000427.1 GCA_030378085.1 Candidatus Parabeggiatoa sp. HSG14 | reverse complement strand
CTAAGTCATTTATTTGCTCTTTAGTTAGCTTCGATACAAATTTTACGGGTATTTTCATTTTTTGACCTATTGGTAATTAGTTTTTTAATTCCTTCATTATATCACAAAACTTGTGCTTCAGTACTTATGCGTAAGGGCAACCATAAAGGATTGCTCCTACGTCACCTGATTATTTGTAGGGGTAATCCCTTCTGGTTACCCATACGCATTAACTTAACAAATCGGTGGGTTTCGTACCTTTACCCACCCTACATTTTAACTTATGTATAACGATGAGACTGGCGCGTGAGAGCCAGAAAACGTATCTTCTCTAAATTCAGTGGAAAAAACCTGACAGGTTTCCAAAACCTGTCAGGTTTGAGCAAGTCTACCCACACTTTTTGAGAAGATACCAGAAAACTTTGTTTTCAAAACTTTTAAAGAGAAAGGAGGATTCAATTTATGTCATTACATAAATCACAGTCAAAGCAGTCATTGACTCGTACTACGCTCATCAAAATGGGCATCAGAATTGCCATTATCATCATTGCGGTGACACTGGTTAGCTATTGGCATGTCATGTCCAATTTTGAAATCCAAACGGTGGCGCAACTGGAAAAATACATCGTTGAAAGGGGACATAGAGAAAGCAAGTTATTTCAACTTGCAGAAGATAACCTGGCAGCCTTTCGGAAGAATTTCTTAGTTCGACTCAAAAATTCTGATGATGAATATCTCCAAAAAAGGTTCGATCAGGTATTTCAAAAACTGGATGATGGAAGCACTAGAATGCGCCCTGAATACTATCATGGCATCAAGCAAACCGATGGGACTGTCGTTCAAGGCATCACAGGGTTTATTCATACCAAATCCTCCGTAACTGCCGAACTTCGCCGCCGTTTCGCAATTGGTTATGAGATGCTTACAACATACGGCCCTGCATGGTTTCACCGCTTTGATAATTTATACTTTGCGATACCGGACAGTTCTATTATCATCTATTGGCCCGGTGTTGACTGGTATCTGAAGGCACCGCCCGATCTTGATAGAACTGAAGACGAGTGGGTTTATATGGCAACTCCTGAACATAATCAAAGTCGAAAGATAACTTGGACTGCTCTCTATTATGATCCGGCATCAGAGAGTTGGATGGTGTCTTGTATACAGCCAATTGATATTAGTGAGCAAGATCATCTTTTAGTAGGAACCGATATATTGCTGAATCAATTGTTTGAGCGCACCATCAATGATCACTTGGAAGGTGCTTACAATATGATTTTCCGAGAGGATGGTCATCTGGTTGTTCACCCCAATTACCTCGCTAAAATTCGAGAAACCAACGGCCCTTTTGAGATTCTTGAACATGGCGATCAATATCTACGCAATATTTTTCAATTGGTCAAACATAAGTCTGGTGACCTGACAGTCATCGAAAATGCGAAGAATGATGAGTATCTTGCTGTTACTAAGATAACTGGCCCCGATTGGCATTTGGTCACTGCCTATCCCAAATCGCTCTTAACACGTTTAGCGTTTGATACTGCTCGTTTTATTCTAATTTTAGGCATTATTTCACTCTTTATCGAAATCACAGTGATATTCTTGGTGTTACGTAGACAAGTTGCACAACCACTCCAGGAATTTTTGGGTGCGACCAAACAAATTGCTAGTGGAAATTTCAATGCTGAAGCCACTCAAAATTTACCCTTAACTCGTCATGACGAAATTGGCGATCTCGCACAATCATTTAATGGCATGGCAGGACAATTGAAAAATTCATTTGAGACTTTAGATGCGAAAGTCGTTGAAAGAACGGGACAATTGAATGATAAGATTGAAGAACTCACCCAAACTCGTCATGAACTCGTACAAAGTGAAAAAATGGCTTCATTAGGTCGCTTAGTCGCAGGGATTGCCCATGAAATCAATACACCTATTGGTATCTGCGTCACTGCTTCTTCATTATTGGATGAACAAACCCATGAATTTACGGCTATTTTTGAAAGCGGCAAAATGAAACGCTCCGCTTTAGGGCAATTCATTAACGATGTGCATGACAACAATACACAGGTTTTATCAAACCTAAATCGGGCAGCCGAATTAGTGCAAAGTTTCAAGCAAGTTGCTGTTGATCAAGTCAGTGAAGAAAAACGGAATTTCAAGGTAAAAGCCTACGTTGAGGAAATTTTTCTCAACTTACGCCCCAAGCTAAAACCATTGGCTCATCAAGTTCAATTGCACGGTGATGAAGAATTGACTTTAAATAGTTATCCCGGTGTATTCTCCCAAATTTTGACGAATTTTGTGATAAATTCGTTACTTCATGCGTATGAGGCTGATGAAGTAGGTACTTTAACAGTCAATTTTTACACGACTGATGAACAGTTTATCTTGCAATATCAAGATGATGGCAAAGGAATGACTGATGAGATTAAAAGCCAGGTATTTGAACCCTTTTTCACGACAAAACGTGCCCGCGGGGGAACTGGCTTAGGATTACACATTGTTTATAATTTGGTGACTCAACGACTGGGAGGACAAATTCGGGTAGAAAGTCAACTTGAGCAGGGAACGACCTTTACCATTGAATTACCTCTTTAATAAAAATCTGGAGTCCAAACCTTTAGGTTTGGTTTTTTGGAGTCCAAACCTTTAGGTTTGAGCGTTCCAAACCTGAAGGTTTGGACTCCATCGCTTACTGCCAAAGCTAAAGCTTTGGACTCCATTATCACTGCTATTGTCATTTTCAAAGGAAAAATTAAATATGACAACTCCGGAAAGGAAAGAACCGCATCCCAATGATTACGAAGACGATGAAGAATTTTGCTTTGAGGATGAAGAAGAATCAGATGAAAAAAATTCTGAGGAGTACCCGAAAAACACTTGGAAAGTGCTGATTGTCGATGATGAAATAGAAGTCCATCGCATTACTCAACGGGTACTTCGCAACTTTGAATTTGAAGATAAAGGATTAACTTTATTAAGTGCTTATTCAGCAAAGGAATCGGCTGAAATACTTCAATCGCATCCAGATATTGCGATGATTTTGCTTGATGTCGTTATGGAAGAAAAAGAGGCTGGATTAAAATTTGTGGAACTGGTTCGCAATGAATTTAAAAATAATTTAGTACGAATTGTGTTACGAACTGGGCAACCTGGTCAAGCCCCTGAAAAAGAGGTGATTGTCAAATATGACATCAATGACTATCAACAAAAATCTGAACTAACTTCACAACGACTGTTTACTGTCATGGTTAGCACACTTAGATCATTTCGTGATTTAACGGTTAAGTTACATCTTGAAACAGAAAATATGCGTCTGAATACTGAATTAAATATAACACGCAAATTACAAAAGATGGTTTTACCTACTGAAAAAGAACTCCATGACATTAATGAGTTAGATATCTCAGGTTTTATGGAGCCAGCAGAGGAGGTAGCCGGTGACTACTATGATGTGCTCAAAGACAATGAACACATTAAAATTGGTATTGGTGATGTCACTGGACATGGGCTTGAAAGTGGCATCTTGATGTTAATGGTACAAACAGCAGTGCGTACTCTATTAGCTTGTCAAGTAGATGAACCAGAAAAGTTTTTAAACATCCTCAATCGGACGATTTATGATAATGTGCAACGGATGAATTTAGACAAAAACTTAACTTTGTCATTGCTGGACTATCAAGAAGGAAACTTACACCTTACTGGACAACATGAAGAAGTGTTAGTAGTACGTCAGGGCGGTAAAGTAGAACGAATCAATACCATTGATTTAGGTTTTATCGTGGGATTGAAAGCCGATATTGCTCCATTTGTTTCACATACCAACATACAACTAAAGACAGGTGATGGAATTGTTCTCTATACCGATGGCATTACTGAAGCACATAATCCCAAAATGGAACTTTATGGTGTAGAATGCTTATGCGAAGTTGTTAGCCAAAATTGGCGTTTAACAGCTAAAGAAATTCAACAAGCCATCGTTGCAGATGTCAAACAATTCATTGGCACGCAAAAGGTTTATGATGATATTACTTTGTTGGTTTTAAAGCAAAAATAGAAATCTTTCTCGCTCCCAACGTCCACGTCTCATCGTTATACACAAATATATCATCGTTCCCAACGTCTACGTTGGGAATGCATACAGTGACGCTCTGCGTCATTCCTTTTAATTTGTATCTTATTCAATCGGTAAATGCTATAACTCAATGACTGGGAGGACAAATTCGGGTAGAAAGTCAATTAGAATCCAAAACTTTAGCTTTGGACTCTATTATCACTAATATTATTATTTTCAAAGGAAAAATTAAATATGACAACTCCAGAAAGGAAAGAACCTCATCCCAATGATCACGAAGATGATGAAGAGTTTTGCTTTGAGGATGAAGAAGAATCAAATGAAAAAGATTCTGAGGAACATCCGAAAAACACTTGGGAAGTGCTGATTGTCGATGATGAAGTGGAAGTTCATCGCATCACTCAACGAGTACTTCGCAACTTTGAATTTGAAGGAAAAGAATTAACCTTATTCAGTGCTTATTCAGCAAAGGAAGCGGTGAAAATACTTCGATCACATCCAGATATTGCGATGATTTTGCTTGATGTGGTTATGGAGGAAGAAGATGCCGGATTAAAATTTGTGGAACTGGTTCGCAATGAATTTAAAAATAATTTAGTACGAATTGTGTTACGAACCGGACAACCGGGCCAAGCCCCTGAAAAAGAGGTGATTGTCAAATATGACATCAATGACTATCAACAAAAATCTGAACTCACTTCACAACGACTATTTACTGTCATGGTTAGCACACTCAGATCATTTCGTGATTTAACGGTTAAGCTGTACCTTGAAACAGAAAATATGCGTCTGAATACAGAATTGGATATAACACGCAAGTTACAAAAGATGGTCTTACCCA
This sequence comes from Candidatus Parabeggiatoa sp. HSG14, assembly GCA_030378085.1. Classification (GTDB taxonomy): domain Bacteria; phylum Pseudomonadota; class Gammaproteobacteria; order Beggiatoales; family Beggiatoaceae; genus Parabeggiatoa. The sequence continues at coordinate 8,333 of JAUCGK010000427.1, read as the reverse complement.
CTGACAAAGAACTCCATGACATTAATGAGTTAGATATCTCAGGTTTTATGGAACCTGCCGAGGAAGTCGCTGGCGATTATTATGATGTACTCAAAGACAATGGACAGGTTAAAATTGGCATTGGTGATGTCACTGGACATGGGCTTGAAAGTGGTGTATTGATGCTAATGGTACAAACAGCTGTACGTACCCTATTGGCTTGTCAAATAGATGAACCCGAAAGGTTTATGAACATCCTTAATCGGACGATTTATGACAATGTACAGCGAATGAATTTAGACAAAAACTTAACTTTGTCATTGCTAGACTATCAAGAAGGAAACTTACACCTCACTGGACAACATGAAGAAGTTTTAGTAGTACGTCAAGGCGGTAAAGTAGAACGAATCAATACCATTGATTTAGGTTTTATCGTGGGATTGAAAGCCGATATTGCTCCATTTGTTTCACATACCAATATACAATTGAAGACAGGTGATGGAATTGTTCTCTATACCGATGGAATTACGGAAGCACGAAATGTTGATAAGAAATTTTATGGTGTGGAACGGCTATGTGACGTAATCAGCCGGCATTGGCATCTCACCGCTCACGAAATCCAACAAGCCGTAATTGAAGATGTACGACAATTTATTGACACACAAAAAGTGCTTGATGACATTACTTTGTTGGTTTTAAAGCAAAAATAATTAACCTCTGATGTTACGCAGATGGCTTCCAAACCTTCGTACCAAATTTATTTTGCCAACTAGAGTGCAACTCCTCGCAAAATAAATTTTGCATTCCTATATTCATTTTTGGAAGTGGCGTGCGTAACATCAGTTAACCTTTAACTATAAGGATTATGCTTAGAAATATTCAAAGCTTATACACACACCTAAAGCTAAAAAGTACTAGACTTCAATATCCTGATGTTTTAATCCTTATCGTTATACAATCCTTGTAGTTAAGGTTTTTTTTAAATCCTATATACAATCCTTGTAGTTCTTATTACGGATAGAATTTGTAAAACTAAAAAAGTATTAGACTTCAATATCCTGATGTTTTAATCCCTTCTTATTTATAATCCTTGTAGTTCTTGTTTAGATTGATACCTTATTTGTTATCAGAGGGTTTTTCTTGTATTACTGGAATCGTGTAACTTACAATGGTTTGTTCTTCTATTATCTCGTCTTCCTGCCGCGATTGTGGTTTTAAACGGTGATCAAACACCACATAGTATCCTTCTGAAATCCCTTCTAATTTAAGATATTTTGCCAATTGTGTTTTTCCCGCCTGATAGAGTTTGTTTCCTTCCCACAATTTAGTTTCGACAATATATTTACAGTGTTCATGCAAAATAACTAAATCCATCCGTCCTCGCCCTGTCCGAACTTCGAGATACATAAATCCACGTACTTGTCGCACAAAGGTATCAAGATAAGTAAATAAGAGATATTGTCCTACAAATTCATGAGGCGTTTCTGGTACTTGAAGAATCCGATAACCAGCGCGAGCAACAAAATTCCGAAAGTTGCTCAATAATTCACACATGTTAATTTTTCCATCTGAAGTTAAGTAATCCAAAAACCCCGCTTCAGTATCTTCTGGAAAATATTTTTGTTCAAGTCCATTAATGATTGGCTGAAAAGTTCGCATAATCCGATATTGATAAATCGGATTCATTATTTGGCAATTTTCATCAGAATCTGGAAGAACAACACCATAAGTAAATAGTTCGCTAATAATGTCGTTATCTAAATTAAATGACACAGGTGTTTCTTTAAGGGCAATTCGCATTAGTACCGATTCAAATTGTCGATTTCGCCGAATATTGGTTGTTAAGTGTGAAATGTGAACGTTGCGTTCATGCAATATTTTTTTATAAGCTTCCTCAAAATGAGAAAGAATAATCGTTTCTTTAACATTTATTTTCAACTCTTCTGTTAAAATTTGCGCCAATCGGTTGACAAAAAAAGGCTGTCCCGCTGTTTGCTTATGAATATTTTCAATCACTTCTTCTGTGATAATTTGCCCTGTTTCCTCAGTATATTGCTCGAAGAATTCTCGTGCTTGCGAAAGGGTAAAATTAGGCAAAGCAAAATTATCTTGGATATTAAAAGGCGATATTGATCGGTCATAGTTAAGTTGAGTAATATTTTTAACACCAACGATTCCTACACTATAGGGGCATTGTTGCTGTGCATTTGATAAGTAGATGCGGCGCAAAGAATAAAGAAAATCACTCACAGCCGTTGTAGGGATGCCATCAAATTCATCAATAATAATAACCACTTTCTGATTTTTTAAAAAGAGGGAGAGTTGTTCAAAAAACTGTCTCATGGAGATATGATCGGTAATTGAAGATTTTTCCAAAAACTGACTTAGGGTTTCTGAAAGAGATAATTGACGTTTTTGAAAATGACTAAGAATTTCCTTGCAAATATCTTGATGAAAGTAACCATAAAATGCAGAAAGGGAGATGTTTTTATATTCTTCAAAATCCAATTGGATTGGAAAATAGCTCTTGTCTTCAGCTTCAAGTGTATCAAGTGTCCATCGAAAAAAAGTTGTTTTTCCAGTTTGACGTGGCGCAAAAATAACAATGTATCTCCCTTGTTTGATTCGTTCAGCCAATTTAGTGATTTCTGTTTTACGGGAGACGGTATAATGATGGGAGGCGTTCACAGGCCCACGAGTTTCAAAGATACGTTTATTGTGAAGCATAGTATTTGATTTGTTGGAAATACGGGTTATAGGGAAGCTTGATTAGCTGATTAAATGATGATATAGCGTTTTTCGATTGAATAAAGTCCAACCTCCCCTAAATCCCCTCCTTAATTAACTAACCTTTACCCACAAGTACCTAGAGCAATTTTTGGAGTCCAAACCTTCAGGTTTGGCAGTTCGCGATGGAGTCCAAACCTTCAGGTTTGGCAGGAGCGAAGGACTCCAAAAACCCAAACCTGAAGGTTTGGACTCCAAAAACCCAAACCTGAAGGTTTGGACTCCAAAAGACGAGGTACTTGTGGGTAAAGATTAGCCTTAATTAAAGAGGGGACTTGTACTGACGCAATCGGAAAACGCTATATACAATCCTTGTAGTTCTTGTTACGGATAGCTCTTGTAAAACTAAAACTCAACCTTCAGGTTTTCGAGCTTGACATTATATTACTTATCCAAATGTTGAACGTACTAATAAGGTTTTAGTTCATTTGCAAATTCCAAAAGCTAAAGCTTTAGATTCCAATAAATTCTGTTATCCCTTAAACAACCCATTACACCAATCCTCCTAAATTTCTACCACAAATATTGAACCTTGTGGGTGATTTGGTTTCACAAAAATTTTTCCGCCGTGTGCATCGACTGCCATTTTACAAAACGTTAATCCTAAACCAATTTGTGGTATTCCCTTACGTTTTAAATCCACTACTTCAAATTTTTCAAAGATTCTATGACGATATTTTTCTGGAATACCAGGTCCTTGATCAATGATTTGCATACACAAATGTGATTTATTGTTATTCATACACCTAGCACTCAAACTCAATCTGATTGTTGTATTGGCTGGTGAATATTGCAAAGCATTAGCCAATAAATTAGCAATAACACGGCGAAATAAATTACTGTCTACAGACATTTCTAACGATGGTTCTGGTAATGATAACTTTAGAGAAATACCCTTAGAATGTGCGATGATGCTAAAGTGTTTTTCAGCGTCTAAAATTAATTGATTAATATTTACCATTGAAGGATTTAGACGTAATGAGCGATGCTCCATTTTTGCCAGCATCAACATATCGTTGACAAAGGAATCTAAGCGATCAGCTGCCATACGAATCATTTCCAAATTTTTAAGTAGAGCAGTATCAGTAATTTTTTCTTCCATCAATGTTGCATGTAGCAACACAGAAATAATTGGGCTAGACATATCATGCACAACCATGTTTGACAATTCTTCACGCATGTGCAAAGTTGCTTGAAGTTCATCATACTGTTTCTTAATGCGTAACATGGAACGTACTCTCGCCCGTAGTTCCAATTTACTCACTGGTTTTTGCAAAAAATCATCAGCACCCGCTTCAATACCTTGTGTCAATGCTTTCTTACTTTCTAAAACAGTGACTAAAATAATTGGAATATGTTGAAATTGACTATTCCTTTTGATGCGTCGACAGACTTCAAAACCATCTAAATCAGGCATAATTAAATCAAGGATAATTAAATCAGGTGTAATTTCTGCCAATTTTTCAAGTGCTTCTTTGCCGCTTCCTATCAAGGTAATCTCATAATCTTGATTGTTCAACATCAATTCCAATTGCATTCGCATACTAAGTTCATCATCAACAATCAAGATTTTACTACGCGGTATCATACTAAAATGTCCCCCTTTAAAATTGTCTCAAGTAAAGAAAAATTTAGAGCATTCATTGACTTTCACAATTGCCCTCTTGTTTCGATGAGTTTTTTTAGTTGCTTCATCATTTTGAAAACTACACATCAACTACAATATTTTGTTAACCATTATAGATTTTTGATTGTTGATTTGAAATTGCTTGGGTTAGATTTGAGGATTGTTTGAAGTGATTCACTAGATTAGTGTACAGAAGAAAACTTAATTTTCGTGTTAAAAGAAATATTAAGAGCTTGAGAAAAATAAAAAATTCTCACATCATCAATAATAATAATAGGGGGTTTAAAATAAACTTAATTACATTGAAAAACGGACATTTGTACATTTCAATCTGAAATTTCCGTACACCTTTTAGTCAAAGAAGTCAGATTTTTTCAAAAAATCGGATTTCTCAAGGGTTTCGAGGCTAAAGGTTCTAACGATCTTTTAGCCTCGAAAAGGAGATTTGAGTAATCTTGTACTAGTGCTTTGTCAATGTTTTAACTCATGTTACGCACAACGCTTCTTCAGTGCTGGGAGCAATCACTGTAATGTTTTAAAGCTAATCCTTAAAAAAAAGAGTGATAATTTGATAGATTTGTAGAGACACGATGCTCGCGTCTCTCGTGGAGTGTTAAATCTGTCATGGTTTTGCCAATTATTTTTCTCCCTATTTTTATTCCATTCGCTGCATTTCAACCCAACGGGTTGAATGTGAATAGCCATAGGTGAAACCTATGGTGGTAAATACGTCTATAAATCATCAACCCCAGCGGGGTTAAACAAAAATTTAATCACATGTAAGTTGACATTCATATTCAACCCCGTTGGGGTTGGTATGCTGTTATATTAACCTTATGTTTCACATAAGGCTATTCATGTTTTACCCCTTCGGGGTTATCACGAAATAAAATCGGATCGAGGCAAAAGTTTCGGAGAAACTTTTGCCTCGATCACTAAACCTGACAGGTTTTAAAAATCTGTCTTCGAGCAAAAACTTTAACCTCAAAGGTTTGACTCAACAGTTGGGTAAGTTATTTCTTAAGAAGATTTTTTTCAACATTGTTTAACAAATCTTCAGGGGATACCGGTTTAATGAGATAATGATTACAACCTACCTCAAGTGCATAATTTTTGTCTTGAACAAGGGTAGAGCCAGAAAGAGCAATAATCGGTTGAGTAAAATTTTCAGTACGTAATTGTTGTACTGCTTCATAACCATTAATCACGGGCATCTGCATATCCATTAAAACCAAATCGGGTTGATTTTTTAGAGCAAACTCCACCGCTTCTGCCCCATTACTTGCACTGATTACCGTATAACCGCCTTCTTCCAAGTAAATTTCCATAAGAGTACGAATATCGATACTATCATCAGCCACTAAAATTTTTGCAGTTGTTTCGGAAGCTTGGAATGTTGTATTTTCAACAGTATTTGGAATTGTATGTAGTGCGAGCGGTGCTTTTACAAAACCACTAAATGTTGAACCAAACGGTGGTAATGACTCAACCTTTAACTCGCCCTCCATTAAAGTAATGATTTGTTGACTGATTGCTAGTCCTAATCCTACGCCTGGAAGTGCTTGAGCAGTATTATCGCGATGAAAAGCCTTAAAAATTCTCTGCTGAGATTGTGGGGAAATTCCCGGCCCTGTATCTTTGACAGCAAATTCTAAACGATTTGATTGCCATCCTAATGTCATTTGCACAGAACCTTGCTGAGTAAATTTAAGTGCATTAGAGATAAGATTGATCAATATTTGCCGAAAGCGCAATTCATCAAGTATTACTCGTGTTGGCAAATTGGGGTGGATATCTGTTTCAAATATTAGCCCTTTTTCTCTCGCAGTAGGAAAAAACAATGACTTTAAATCAGCAAAAAGTTGTTTAATGTCACAACTACTAGGCTGTAATATTATTTGTCCAGCTTCTAATTTAGCTTGTTCAAGTACATTATCAATCAGTGATAGCAAATGATTGGCATTACTTTTAACACTGGACAAATAGTTTGCCTCACGAACATCTGCCTGTTGAACTTCATCAAGTAATTTGGTATAGCCAACAATGGAGGTTAAAGGAGTTCTTAATTCATGTGACAGTGTCGCAATAAAACGGCTTTTAAGTTCACTTGCTTGTTCAAGTTGGTATTTTTCTTCTGCCAAACTTTGGCGTGCCATTTCTAATTCTTGTAACAACTGGCTTTGCCGATAGCTTAATAGGCTTAAATCATTAACCTGCTGTTGCATTTTTTGCTGTTGATCATGTTCAGCTGTTGCATCAAACATTAGCACATAAGTTCCTTTCTCAGAAGGTACAATATGCACATTTGCGCTTCGCCCTCTGCCTACGCTTACAAACTGTAATATTTGGGTGTGGGGAATATTTAACATCCCATCAAGAAAATCCACTTGTTCAACCGCAGACTGTCCTGCTATCAAATTTGTTAAACCATAGTGTTGAGGATATCCTTTCCATTCAACTAAATCACCCTGCTTATCAATATACAGATAAGTTATGATCATTTCTGCCATCCACATTGAACGGATATATTTAGCGATGCTTAAGGGAATAGTGATCATCTATATTTTCTCTAAATTTTTTGGAAATTCAGTGATAGGCAACTGATAATGAGTAGTAAGTAATAAAAATGCCTAATTCCCAATTTTGTTCATCTTGTTTTTGTGTGTTTATTTTAATATTTGAATGGCTAATTCAAGAAATGCCTTTTCAACATTCATACCCGTTTTTGCACTGGTAGACAATAATTTCCAGCCTTGCTGTGTTTTTTCCTCAAGGATTTGTTCATTAAGTTCCCATTGCTCAGTTAAATCTATTTTATTCAGTAGCATAACAAAAGGTTTTTCCCCCAGTTGTTTTGCAATAGCGTCTTTTAAATTCAATGCACTATGCCAAGTTGGTAAACGGGTACCATCCACAACGAGTAAAAAACCAGCCGCACCACGTAAATAAGAACTTGCTGCCGTGGTAAGGGCATCATTGCCAGCAATATCCCACAAAATAAGTTTAACCTCAAGTTCATCAGATAACTTCACCAGTTTAGTATCTATTTTTACACCCACTGTTGTCAGGTATTTGTCTGAAAAAGTTTGGCGCACAAAGCGGGACACCAAACTGGTTTTACCCACTGAAAAATCACCAATCATACAAATTTTTTTCTGTAATATTGCCACTAAAATCTTCTCCTTAACCTAAAACCTAACTCAGTTTTTTTTATTGTAAATAATTTCTAAAGAAGTTCATTCACCTTAAATCTCCTCTTGAAGAAGGAATTTAATAAGAAAACTTAATTAAATTTATTAAATTTATTTACACAATACCTTGCCAATATTAAAAATTGTTATTTTTAATACGTAATGAAATTCATCCCACTTATTGATTTTTTAATTAACGAAGGTATTGTTACTGTAACCATTTTTTTATTTATTCTCTTGGGAAATTGTAACAATTACACAATAAAATAACAGTATTAATTAGAGATTTAAAAAAAATAATAGTAACTTCTTTAGGTATCTTCTCAAAAAGTATGGGTAAACTTGCTCAAACCTGAGAGGTTTTGGAAACCTGTCAGGTTTTTTCCACTGAATTTAGAGAAGATACTTCTTTAGTTTAGTCTTGAGACAAATTCCAAAGCAAATAGCTGAATAATGACTACTTATTATTGTTGATTTATGCTCTTAGATATTGTTTTGTCACCAAGTCTTTATTCCCGAGTAAGGAAATACGTGGTTAAAATCTTAATTTTAGTTTGGGCAAAAAAATATACCATGAATAAAAAAATTCTGATTGTAACAGATTTTGGGGACACCCCCTAACCCCCCCGTACACGGGTGGAACCAAACATCATTCGACACTTTGCTTTAATTTTTCTATTTTGGGACTTTCCCCTGTGTACGGGGGGTTAGGGAGGTAAAAAGGTAGGTGTCCCCAAAATTCGTTATAA
>JAUCGK010000151.1 GCA_030378085.1 Candidatus Parabeggiatoa sp. HSG14 | reverse complement strand
AAGTCAGCAATAATTTTTTGATTTGTGAAACTATTTATCTGAACGTCTATATCGTAATTTCTATTGACAAAATATTGATATTTTTTAATTCCAAATTTTTCTAAAATGATAAAATTCCAAATTGCACCAATAATAAAAGCACCTTTTATAATCGTGAAATTATTCAACTCAATCGCTGCAATTAATTCAGCCAAAAGTTGTGGCTCTGGATATTGCTGTTTTTGCTCTCTTAAATTCTTGTATAAAAAATAAGGTTGTTCTGGAAAAAATATCCTTTAGCAACAACGAAATCAGTCTCTCCATTTAAAATAATCGGTTATGATCATTGAGTTTAAATATTTCTTGTTTGGTTAAATGTTATAGTTTATCAGAGCTATACGATAAAAAATATCTTGGGTTTAGAAAAGCGAAAATCCTCAGATTATTTTATCACAAATTTATAATTAACAATTCATTTTTTAATCTTCTAGGTAGTCGGAGGATTTCCACTTTCCTGGAGCTATATAATTAATTTATTGTCAATGTTCTCATTCACAGGCAGTCTATCATTTGTCAAGCAAAAAAAACTTGATAGTCGAGTAGAAGCATTAAAGTTAAAACTGATTAATGTGGTTGCGGTGGGGTTTGATAGAGTGGTGTAGCAAACGGTGACGTAAAGATGGAGTCCAAAGCTTTAGCTTTGGGCATTCCAAACCTAAAGGTTTGGACTCCAACAGCTTCAATTTAATCTTTTAACACGGTTAATAATTCTCCCGTTTTAACTCCCCATATTCGCACCGTATTATCCCAAGAAGTCGTTATGACTTTATCACCTTCAGAATCAAAAAACTGCAGTCCATACATTATTGGTATGTCCTTTTAAGACAGTAAACTTGATTAACACCACAACATGAATCGGTTTATTTCCCTAATCCGTTGTACTTACGAGATACTGATAGGTGCTAAGTAAGCTTCAGTTGTCCAAAAAAAAGGGGAGAATTTCTTCTCACCTTAAATAGCAATAATCTTTTCTCGTTCCAACGCTCCAGTGTTGGCAACGAAGTAACGAAACGCAGCAGAGATCATGCTTACTGTGACGCTAGTATCTCTTTAAGTAGGACGCTGGAGCGTCCTGGATTGGGTTCCAACGCTGGAGCGTTGGAACCAGAAATGGAGTGTTGGAACCAGAAAACTCCTCTCCCTTAAATCCTTTATTATATACAATCCTTGTAGTTCAGGTTTTTGTAGTTACAGGTTTTTACTGAAGCTCATAAGCTCCCATATCAATAGCACCACCGACAAAACGAGGATTGCCATTTAAATCAATAACATTGCCGTTGTCATCTCGTAAAAATGGATAGGTATAACGGGAGCATACATAACAACGTGCTTCACATTGATCGCTATACTGATCATCACATGTTTCACGACATGCACTATCCCAATCCTGCCGTTCACAAGAGTCAACTACACTGGAATCACCTATATTAAGAGCTGGAGAACCAGACGATAAATGGAAATCACTATTTTCCGCATTCACAAAACGAGGCTCGCCCATAATATTGTGTGTACCATAATCAACCGCACCAGAGATGTAATTGACAAGGGTATAATCCACATGCAAATCTCCATCTGGAGTGATATCGTTAAATTCTTCGTCTACTTTATTTTGAGCGAAGATGGTGTTTAGAATAGTGCCACGACCATCAAAACCTCTTCCATTGTTGTTAGCGACAGTACAGTTGATAATGGTGCTTGCAGAAATAATCTCTCTTGTGGTGGCTGTGTTATTAGTAATAGCACTATTAACAATGGTGCTAGCACTGACTACCGTACCAGAAGAAGCACTGTTATTAGTGAAGATGCTATTGATTATAGTACTGCCACCAGAAACTGCCCCACCATCATTAGTGGCACCATTGTTGTTAAAGATGCTGTTAGTTATAGTACTGCCACTATAAACTGCGCCGCCGGAACTAGAAGCACTATTGTTGGTAAAAGCACTGTTGATTATAGTGTTGGCACTATAAACTGCGCCGCCATCAGAAGCACTGTTGTTGTTGAATGTATTGTTGGTTATAGTATTAGCATCAAAAACCGCCCCACCAACATTTCTAGCACTGTTATTGCTAAAAATACTGTTGGTTATGGTTTGGATATCAGAAACTGCTCCGCCATTAGAAGAACTACTATTGTTGTTGAAGGTGCTGTTGGTTATGGTATTGATATAAGAAACCGCTCCATTACTATTATTAGTAAAAACACAGTTGTTGATACTTACTACTCTATTACCATGAATTGCACCAATCCCATTTTGAAAGGACAACTGTTCTATTGTTATATCACTTCTAGTAGACACCGTTAAAATCCTACTATTAGGGGGTTCTTCTTGGTAACATCTTATATCCCACACACCACCAACTTCTTCACATTTATTACGATCATTAACATCCGCAATTATCTTAGCTCCCCCATCAAAAATCGTCAGTGCTGGATCATCACTCTGATTCTCAAAGCTACTATCCCAACCACCGGACAGTTTGATGCCATGTTCAAACGTTTTGCTGCTGGGTATTTCAAGTCCGTTGCATTCGTAAGTGCCTTGTTGAATGCGTATTTCGTCCAAGTCTTGCGCGGAATTGAACGCCATTTGTAAACCGTTACAGCCCTTAAATGTGCCATGTTCTCCAAAACTTAATATGCCATAAACCTTAATAGCACCTGGCTGTTCACCGATATTACCATTACCATCAACCACTTGTACCGTAAATTCGGTAAAACCGCGTGCCGAGGGTTCACCTTGAATCAATCCGCTATTCTTATCTAAGGTTAATCCAGCCGGTAAAGTCCCCGCACTTAAACTAAACTGATAAGGCGGTGTACCCGATTCAGGCTCTATGGCTAAACTATAACGTCGCCCAATTACACCATCGGGGAAACGTATGTTACCAAGCCGCAGTTCTACCTGTGGGGCATCAGTGGCGTAAATAAAAGAGGTTTCAGCAATATCGCCTATTCTATCGAAAAAGGTACGCATCGCTGCCGCATAAAAGGTATATTCCCCAACCGGCAATCCGGCGGGTAACGGCATTTGCAAAACTTGTTTTGTACCAGTTGCGGTTACTCCCTGTGCATACGGCACAAAATCAGGCACAAAGTTTTGCGGTGGGGTTAAAAACAACAGAGTGTCATCAGCTGGCAAAGTTACAGCCACATAAACATCGGCTTCACCAGACCAATTTTCATTCAGCGTGAGTACCAAAGTATCGTTGGGTATAAATCGCGCTTGATTTAACGACAGTTCTATTGCGAAACTTGTCGAGATGGTACACCAAAATAAAAGAAAGCTTGCAATACAAGCCTTTAGTTTTGTCATTGTTTTTTTTCTCCCTGTGAGTATATGGAATAGTACAGCGAATTGACGAAATAAACGAATTTTTTAAGTTGAACATTTTAAAATTAATCGTTTAACTTAAGCTTATTGTAGGCGCAAATTATCTGGTAGGTCAACAGTTTTATTTTCGCTCTTATATTTTCGGTCTCCCAAGATAAATCTTTGGACTCCAAATTGCGATTAATAGATTAACTGAATTATAAAGTACATTTATAGTACGTTTTTGTTACATTTCATATTTAGTTAATGTAACATTTTCGTAACAAATTCCAAAGCTAAAGCTTTGGACTCCAAAAATTTATCAGACAGAGTATGGAAAAATATGGAATGATGGGGGTAATTGATTTGGAAAAAAGGATAAACAGAAAGTGAAAAGTGAAAAAAATATAATAAAATTGAAATTTCGATTTAAAATTTATCCCACAAAGGAAGAAAGTTGACATTGCTTGAAATCCGAAAACTATTTTAAGCAGTTATGCCAGTACAAACTCCCTTACCTAAACAATTTTGATAAAGATAAGGAATGAAGATTTAATAACTTCACGCGATGCTCAACTTTTATTTTTTGCGGGTATACTAACAATCTATTATAATTTTTAATCCCCTAAGTTTTTTCAAATGTGTAAAGGAGAATGAAGTTATGCCAGTAGACGAATTTATTATCTATGTATATTGTAGTGTCAAGCCACTTGTAGACGAAATTTATATTGATCACCCTATACGTCAACGTGGATTTGCCCCTAAACTATCGGATGCTGAAGTTATTACAATGGAAATAGTCGGAGAATTTCTCGGTTATGATACTGATAAAGGCATTTGGCGTTATTTTAGAAATCATTGGCATAATTGGTTTCCACAATTGGGTTCTCGTGCTAATTTTTCCAAACAAGCTTCTAATCTGTGGGAAATTAAACAACAAATCCAAAAAATACTGGTTAATCAACTAGATGGGTTTATGGATGATGTTCATATTTCTGATGGATTTCCCATGCCTGTTTGCAAGTTTGCGCGTGCGCGTTACTCTCATATCTTTAAGGATGATGCCGATTATGGTTATTGTGCGAGTAAGAAAGAAACATACTACGGATTTCATGGTCATCTGACAATTAGCGGGAATGGCATAATTTCAGGGATAGTTGTAACAGCAGCTAACATTGGTGAACGAGAGACGCTTTGGGAAATGGTGCCACCTATTCAAGGACTATTGATAGGGGATAAAGGCTATATTGGTCAACAACTTCAAGAAGAATTACAACTTATTGAAAATATTCAATTAGAGACCCCAAAACGTTGTAACATGAAAGATGAACGTTCTCCAAAATTTGTGAAATGCTTGATGTCAAAACGACGTTTAGTAGAAACTGTTATTGGACAATTAACAGAAAGGTTTCATATTCAAAAAGTTAGGTCTCGTGATTTATGGCATCTAACAAATCGTGTCACCAGAAAAATAATGGCACATACAATAGGTGTTTTTCTTAATCGCCTACTTGGTAGACCCCCTTTGCAATTTGAAAGTCTTGTTGAGGCTTAATAATATTTATTAGTAATCAATAGGTTAAAAAAAGTTGAGCATCGCGTTAACTCTATTTTTACATCGAACTCAGGTTATGATAGTGATTTAAGAATTAAGAATAATAAATAATTCAATATACAATGTTTTATACCTAGTATAAAAGTGGTAATCGCATCCAACATTTTTAGATTGAAATTTAAAGTAAAGTGGACTTCGTTACACAAAACCCATCAAACCGCTAATAATAGTGAATTTAGTTATCGCTTTACTCCCTTACAAAAAATACTTAAAAAATATATACTTATATACTTATATACTTATATATTGGAAATTTCCCACTTTTAAAAAGGTTAATGGCAAAGGGAGTTTTAAAAGTTATCAAAGATTTCTGTATTCCTAGAAAACCGTCTTAATTGGTTCTTTTAAACTTTTGTTGTCATTGATAGAAAGAATGCCTTGGTTTTGTTTCTATATCATGTATAATGATTGTTTTTAATTCATAATTCTCCAAACCACTACATATAATTAAGGAGCATTATTTATATGCAACAAGAACTTGTGGATAAGATAAAAAATAACCCCAAGTATCAAGAACTTATCTCGAAAAGAACTCGTTTTGCTTGGATATTATCAATTATCATGTTGATGATTTACTATGCGTTTATTATGGTGATTGCATTTACGCCCACGTCACTGGCCACTAGAATAAGTGAGACTTCTGTTATCACTATAGGTATTCCTATTGGGCTAGTAGTCATTTTTAGTGCATTTGTGCTGACAGGTATTTACGTTTGGCGTGCTAATGGTGAATTTGATAATTTGACCAACCAAATCAAGGGGGAGCTGAAGTGACCAAAAATTTTTTAATATGGGGTGCTTTTGCCGCCATTTTTGCCGCTGGTGGTCTCGTTTTTGCCGCTGGTGGTCCTCTTGAAGGGGCAGTTGAAAAACAACCCTTAAATATTGCTGCCATTGTCATGTTTTTTCTCTTTGTGTCAGGGACGCTTTTTATCACGTATTGGGCTGCACAACGGACTAAAACAGCCAAAGATTTTTATACCGCAGGTGGTGGTATTACGGGCTTTCAAAATGGTTTAGCCATTTCGGGTGACTATATGTCAGCCGCCTCATTTTTGGGTATTTCAGCTTTAGTTTATAAAAGCGGTTTTGATGGTTTGATTTATTCCATTGGCTTCTTGGTAGGTTGGCCAATCATTTTATTTCTCATGGCAGAACGCCTCAGAAATCTCGGCAAATACACCTTTGCCGATGTTGCTTCCTATCGTTTAGCACAAACGCCGATTAGAACGTTGTCTGCCTTTGGCGCATTAGCAGTGGTCGTTTTATATTTGATTGCTCAAATGGTTGGTGCTGGTCAATTGATTCAATTGTTATTTGGCTTACCTTATTGGATGGCAGTTGTTGTTGTCGGTGTCTTAATGATTTTATATGTGACCTTTGGTGGTATGTTAGCAACCACTTGGGTACAAATCATTAAAGCGGTTTTGCTACTTTCCGGTGCAACCTTTATTGCTATAGCCGTCCTCTATTACTGTGACTTTAGTTTTGAAGAAATGTTCAGACAAGCTATTGATACCTCAAGAGAAGACAAACCAGGTGCAATGTCTGGTGAAGCAATTATGTCCCCTGGTGGTTTAGTGAATAATTGGTTTGATGCAATCTCTCTTGGTATTGCTTTGATGTTTGGTACAGCCGGTTTGCCCCATATTTTAATGCGCTTTTTCACGGTAGGCGATGCTAAAGAAGCAAGAAAATCAGTATTTTATGCCACTGGCTTTATTGGTTATTTCTATATCTTGACTTTCATCATTGGATTTGGTGCTATCATATTAGTTTCCAATAACCCTGAATATCTGACATTTGAAGGTGGATTACTGGGTGGTAATAACATGGCAGCAATCCATTTATCTCACGCAGTCGGTGGTGATATCTTCTTAGGGTTTATTTCCGCTGTTGCTTTTGCCACGATTTTGGCGGTGGTTTCAGGATTAACGTTAGCAGGTGCCTCGGCAGTATCACATGATCTTTATGCGAGTGTGATAAAACGTGGACAAGTTAATGAAGCGCAGGAAATGAGAATTTCCAAAATCGCAACCGTTATTCTAGGTGTTATTGCTATTGTCTTAGGTATTGCCTTTGAAAAGCAAAACATTGCGTTTATGGTTGGGTTAGCTTTCGCTATTGCGGCTAGTGCTAATTTCCCAATACTGTTCTTGTCCATGTACTGGTCAAAACTAACCACACGAGGCGCGTTCCTGGGTGGATTTGTCGGCTTGATAACTGCAGTAACGTTAGTTATTATTGGTCCTACCGTTTGGGTAGCAATACTTGGCTATGAAGAAGCAATATTCCCCTCCAAATATCCTGCCATGATTTCAGTGACAGTCGCTTTTGTCGGTATTTGGTTCTTCTCAATGATTGATAATAGCAAACGTGCTGAAAAAGATCGTGCTGCTTTTGAAGCGCAAAATATACGTTGTCAAACAGGTATTGGTGCAGAAGGTGCTGCAAGCCACTAAAATGGTAGTTCTATTCATATTTAACCCTAGCAGGGTGAGATGTGTGAATAGCCTTATGTGAAACATAAGTAGACGTTCTCCATTTTTCTGAAAGTAGAGACGCACGGCCGTGCGTCTCTACGTATCACTTCCTTTTATTCCTCTCATCACATGAGAGAAAATCTCCTCAAATAAAATCCTATCCACAATTAATTAGCTCTTCCAAAATAAATTTTGGACTCCATATCCAAAATAAATTTTGGACTCCAAGAATCGTGTTATTCCTTAGGACCAAAATAAATTTTAGAAAACGGGATTTATGCCCTAATTGAAATGTGACATTATCAAATTAACAATCTAATAAAAATAAAATTATTATGAATAATACGCTTTTCCAAGATCATGCTTTTGGTATCACTACGATAGATACGGGCTTTATGCGTCCGGGTTTTGATGCAAGCCATTTACTGGTTGAAAATAACCACGCTGTTTATCTTGATGTCGGTACAACTCATTCTGTACCACGTTTATTGGAGGCATTGCAAGCTAAAAATATTCCCGTTGAAAATGTTGATTATGTCATTGTGACACATGTGCATTTAGATCATGCAGGTGGGGCTGGAAAATTGATGCTGGCTTTGCCTAATGCACAATTGGTTGTTCACCCACGCGGTGCAAGACATAAAATAGATCCAACGAGACTGATTGCGGGTGCCATTGCTGTTTATGGTGAAAAGACTTTTAAAAAAGATTATGGTGAGGTTGTTCCTGTCGCTAAAGAGCGTATTGTTATAGCGGAAGATGAGCATGTTATTGATTTTCAAGGCCGTCCACTGTTATTTTTAGATACACCAGGACACGCTAGGCATCATTTTTGTATCTTTGATGAACGTAGCAAAAGCTTTTTTACGGGAGACATGTTTGGTATTTCTTACAGGGAACTTGATACGCCAAAGGACTCTTTCATTTTTGCAACCTCAGCACCTGTGCAATTTGAGCCGTTGCCGATGCATGATTCGATAAACCGTCTCTTATCTTATCAGCCTGAAAAAATGTATCTGACTCATTATGGGGAAGTGTCCAATGTCGCTAAACTGGCTGATAAGCTACATGATTCTGTAGATAAACAAGTGTTGTTAACAGAGTCTTTTGCAAACAGTGGCGATGCCCGTCATCAATTGTTGTTTAACGCTATCATGGATTATTTGTTAGAAGAAATACGACAATTGAATTGTCCATTATCTGAAGAAGCTTGCCGTAAAATATTGGCACCAGATGTGGAACTTAACACGCAAGGTTTAGAATTTTGGTGGGACAAAAGTTTAAGTGAAAAGTGAAAAATAAAAAATGAAAATTTGTATTTTGTCGGATAGTCACGATAATGCTTTGTTGCTTTGTGCTGCTGTGGCTGATGCGAAACAACGTGGCGCACAAGCGGTTTTGCATTGTGGCGATATTGTGGCATCAAATGTGCTACAGAAATTACAACCTTATGGCTTGTTTATACATGCTATTCATGGAAATAACACGGGCGATATTCATAAATTGTCAAAACTTTCTCAAACATCCAATAGTCTTATTCGCTATTATGGGCAAGATGCAGGATTTACTTTGGGTAAACGAGAAATCTTTTTGGTTCATTATCAACATTATGCACAAGGAATGGCACTGACTGGTGATTACGATTTAGTGTGTTGTGGGCATACTCATTACGCGCTTATTGAAAATTTAACAAATATTAAAGGCACTCAAACAGTTTTATGTAATCCTGGAACAGTCGGTGATCCTGGTGCACCTGCAACTTATGTGCTGGGTGATTTGGAAACAATGACTTTTGATATATTGCCTGTTTCGTAAATTTTATTTTGGCATATCCTCCCAAGATGAGGATTTATAATAAATTCAAAAATTTGTAGTGGAGTCCAAAGCAAAACTTTATTTTATTGTACAAAGCGTATCTTCTCAAAAAGTGTGGGTAAACTTGCTCAAACCTGACAGATTTTGGAAACCTGTCAGGTTTTTTCCACTCAAAAAATATGGGTAAACTTGCCCAAACCTGACAGGTTTATTTCCAGAGAATTTAGAGGAGATACCACAACGCTTTGTTTTGAACTCCTTTACTGCAATTTAACGGAGACATCGTATTTTATGGCTATAGAAAAAAAACCAACACTTACACTGGGATTAAGAAAAAAATCACAGAAGAATCAATCTCAAGAGGAAAATGAATCCCAAACAACCAATGGAACTCCTAAAATCACGCTTGGTTTGAAAAAAAAGACGGTGTATTATTCTCCAAATAAAGAAGAGCTTCAAGCGGCAGCTGATAGACGAACAAAGCTTGCACTGGGGAAAAAACAGGAATTTATCAAACCTGAAATAATGACAAAACCACAAAGGATAGCAATACCTAACAGAAATGTGCTTAAGATGCCCACGACAAAGGGAAAGCTAGAAATCAACATCAAAATCAGCGAACTCCCCAATTGGGTAGAAACCATAAAGCATGGTTTTTATCGGATTTATGTGAGTGCTGAAGGACAAGTAGTACGGATGAAAGTCCGTCCTAAGACATGGAATAAATTACTAAAAGCGAATGAAGAATATCCGATGTGGATTGCATCCATTACTGGGAAGATGGGACTTCGGATAAAAAATGGATTTGAATTACTTGAACCGGCTATACAAGTCTATGAAAGGAAAGCTGCAATACCTAAAAATACTGAAGTTGAGTAATGTGACTTTGGGAATGGGTAAATTAAATCACATCAACTTTAGTATTACCGATTCCCAATTTTTCATATTAATTATAATGTTGCTTGTGGAATAGACAACATACTGAATTGACTAGGTTGTATACCATGCACAGCAACATTTTCAGTAATATGCCAATCATTTTCAAGCTGACGTTCTGGGACAGCAAAAATTAAAACATCACATTGACCATTCCCATAAAATGCATAAATACCATTTCTTTTAATAGGTTTATATACAATGTCATTTTTTGCAATACCAAGTCCATTAATGATATCTAAAATAGTGATATTATTACAGTCTTTAATACGTTCAACATGACCATTTTGATGGACTTTAAAAATAAATTTATCACGAGACATTTTGACTCTCCTTACTTTAATATTCAATTTAGAGTTTATCCAAAAATTCAATATTCATCCTTTCACTGATAGTTTTCTTCCAAACTCCACTCAAAGTTTAAATTTCTCTTTAACCATTAAAAAATCAACTAAAAATAACTCAGACAGGATCGTTTCAATTTCCTTTTGAGACTTTCAGCTTTTTGATCCTTTAGCTTTGAAACCACTGAGAAATCTGATTTTTTGGAAAAATCGGATTTTTTTGACTCAGTTAACTGATGTTACGCATGGTGTTTCCAAATTAATTAAATTCCTTATGTTTCACCTAAGGCTATTCGCGTTTTACCTCTTCGGGGTTAGTTTTAACCCCAAAGGGGTTAAATATGAATAGCCACCGATGAAATCGGTGGAACTGTTATGAAAAGTGTGATTCTTTTTTTATGGATTTTAGACGCTGGTATTTTGCACGTTGTCTGCACCGATTTGAACAATATTTAGCTTGTTTCAAAGCTATAATCACCCTATCACAAACAACACAATTTTTCTTAATGCGCTTGCGAAGAGCCGCTAATTTTTTACCCGCATTAGTGATTTGAGTATTCATAAATGAGGTTCTCTATTAAATTAAGCCTACTTAAATATTTACACAATAACGCTACTGTGTCAAATTTAAGAATTAAGATTGGAGTCCAAAATTTATTTTAGATTGGAGTCCAAAATTTATTTTGGATATAATGTAATATTATTTTAGGACAATTCTTGTCGTTTTGAATGAAAATTTATTGGAATTTTTATGTTATCTATGATTAAACAATCACGATGGTTTATGGCTTATGGTTTATTGGTCATTCTAGTCACGCTAGTTACAAGCCAAGTTTTTGGACATGGCATGTCCGAAGCTGAAAAACAAACCATTATTGAGGGGGGAAATTTACACTATATATTGATTGGTGCCACCCACATGTTATCTGGCTATGATCATTTAGCGTTTGTGTTTGGCATTATCTTTTTTCTTACTCGGTTCAAAGATATTGTTAAATACATCACAGCATTCACTTTGGGACACAGTGTTACACTTATCTTTGCAACCTTTAATGCTATTCAAGTCAATTACTTTTTGATTGATGCAGTTATTGCTTTGAGCGTCTGTTATATTGCCTTTGTCAATTTGGATGGATTTAAAAAATACCTAAATATCAATAATCCACCTAACATGCTGGGGATGATTGTTGGTCTTGGTTTGATTCATGGTCTTGGTTTATCAACACGGTTGCAACAATTACCACTCAGTGAAGATCATTTGCTAATGAATATTATCTCCTTTAATGTGGGGATCGAAGTGGGGCAAATCAGTGCACTGGCTCTTATGTTACTTCTCATTGCCGCTTTTAGAAAAAGTCATGCCTTCCCAACTTTTAGTCTGATTGCAAATTACACTTTGATTTTGGTAGGCAGCTATCTTTTCCTCATGCAAATGCACGGTTATGAACACAGTAGTTACCCTAATGAGTTTATTGTTAGTACAGAATCTTCCCAGCAAAGGGAAAGCAATCAACAAAAGGAAAGTACTGAAAATTTTGAAGCATTTCAACAAAATTGGAAAGATACAATCCAAATTACAATTCCTGCCAAAGGTGATAAAGAATATAAATTGTGGCTTGAAAAAGATGCAACCTTGGAATACGCATGGCAAACTGATGGCGTAAAGTTGTTTTTTGATTTCCACGGTGAACCCGCAGGCGATACAACTGGTTATTTCAAGAGCTTCAAAGAAAGTACCAATAACCGATCAAGCGGTTCTTTAACCGCTTCCTTTGAAGGTACACATGGTTGGTATTGGAAAAACAACAATACATTACCTGTTATTGTCACATTGAAAGCAAAAGGTGAATATCAGCGTTTAGAGTAAAATGGAGTAACCACCGGTTTTACCGGTGGTTGAAAAATTAAAAATCATTCATCCTCACGTCGGTATTCTCCCTCTAGTGTAGTGGGTTTTCTTGGCTGTTTTGGTGATGATTTATAAGAATGCTTTACTTGGATACGTTGTATCCACCAAAAAATCAAATATTTACGTACTGTTGGGATTAAACAAGCAAATCCTATTGTATCGGTAAAAAATCCGGGTGTCAGTAATAAAGCACCACCAAATAAAAGTAAAATACCTTCTAATAAAGCTTCTGTAGGTATCACACCTTTTTGTAAGCTATCATGCACTTTTTGTAAAGTGGCTAAACCTTGAATGCGTAATAGAGAGGCTCCCAAAATAGCAGTTAAAACCACTAATAAAATAGTAAGCCAACCCCCAATAATACTCCCAACTGTAATGAGTAGGTAAATTTCAAAAATAGGAATAATAATAAATAAAAGTAGTAAACCTTGAGATAAGTTCATTATAATGATTACAATTCAATGGTAAATGGCAAATAGTGAATAGATAAATTAATATTATAGCGTTTCCCGATTGGATAAAGTACAACCTCCAAGGGGAGAATTTCTCTACTTTCGTAAACGGTAAGGGATTTATTTATTCAGGCATTTCCGCTTTCGTGTAAATTAGATTTATTTTCAAGTAAATTTGGTCAATAAACTTGAATAATAGTAACTACTCAACCTCGTTCCAACGCTCCAGCGTCACTGCCATTAACTTAAGAAAATAAATGTTGTTAATCAATAAGTTATAATGTAAATTGGGTTAGCTTATCAAACGTAGCGAAATAATGTAACCCGAAATCAATTGAAATTATTGGAATATTTCTCTTGGCGTGATTTTTGCTTAAGCGAAAA
>JAUCGK010000150.1 GCA_030378085.1 Candidatus Parabeggiatoa sp. HSG14 | reverse complement strand
AGGACTGTACTCATTGGGTACAAGACAAACTTGACATTTCTTATTATCTTAGCAAAACTAACAAGTAATTCTAATTGATACTCCCTCAGTTAGCTTCTAAACTGGAGTGCAAAATTCATTTTGCCAACTAGAGTGTAACCCCTCGCAAAATAAATTTCGCACTCCAACGCAAAATAAATTTTGTACGTAGATATTCACTTTTGGAAGTGCAGTGCGTAACATCAGGTATTAATTCAAAAGCAAATGATAAAAAATATACGTTTTTTTATTACCCATGTCATCTCCTTTACAATTATCTAAACATCTTTACAATTATCTAAACATCAATGGGAATAATTTAATAGGTTATAAGATATTTCCTCCCCATTGTTGAAACTAGAAATCTTAAGGCATGGTTCAATGCAAGGTAACACTCTGAATATATTGAGTATTGGAGTCCAAACCTTTAGGTTTGGTAAAGCTTTGGACTCCATGTTATCCTTATTATCGCCTTTTTTGAACCATACTAATCTTAAATCAACAAAAGCGTAATAATTCCCTTTACTCCACACTAAAAACTATTAACAATCAAAACTCATTCAGAAATGGTCAATAATTATGTTCACCAAATACCAAAATCTATTACTGTTTATTCTACTTTTAGGATTATTACCCTATACACAGGCAGAAAATAACTTTGATCTTACTCTGAAAAAAACAGGGGATGGCACTATAGTCAGTACGCCTACAGGTATTAATTGTGGCACAAGCTGTAGGGCAACCTATAGTGAAGAGACGATAGTAAAAATAACAGCAATTGCAAAAACGGGTTGGGAGTTTAATGCTTGGAGTGGCAGTTGCACAGGCACCAGTAATCCTACCTATGTGATTATGAATAACGGTAAAGTTTGTACTGCCAGTTTTTCACAATTACCCGCTGAACGTTATGATCTGACAGTCGTTAAAACAGATCACGGAAAAATCACCAGTGAACCACTTGGTATTAACTGTGGCACAACATGTACCGCCCAATATGATGACGGCAAGTCAGTGATTTTACGTGCCAATCCTGATGATGGTTATACCTTTGGAGGGTGGGGAGGTGATTGCGGTAGTAGCATGGCACTGTCTTTACCTGTCGATATGAATGCTTCAAAAACATGTACTGCCAGTTTTCAATTGTTACCCTTTAAATTGATTGTTAAAAAAGACGGTAGTGGTACAGGGAGAATAGCCAGCAATGTTGTTGGTATTAATTGCGGAGAAATTTGCGAAGCAAATTATGAAAAAGGCAAGGAAGTGATTCTCACAGCTGAATCTGGTGAAAATTCACAATTTTCGGGTTGGGGCGGTGATTGTATTGTATTAAGTAGTACTCTCAATTCTGCAAAAGTAACCTTAGACGATGAAAAAGCATGTACAGCGACTTTTGAATTATTACCACATAATCTTAAAGTCACAAAAATAGGCAATGGCATCATTATCAGCCAACCAAGTGGTATTGATTGTGGTACAAGTTGTGTCAGTTCGTATGGGCATGGTACCGAAATCACATTAACAGCTACGCCAGATAAGGATTATGAATTTATTGGCTGGACTGGGAGTTGCGGTGAAGCGCCTAATAAGCCCACTGATAAATCTGCAACGGTGACTATAGATAATGACAGAAGTTGTACCGCACAATTTAAACGACTACCTGTTGAACTAACCATCACAAAAAATGGTAATGGAAAAATCACCAGTGAAGGTATCGACTGTGGTACAAAATGTACAGAATCTTATGAATATGGTGAAGATGTCGTGTTGACAGCGACACCAGATGCGGATCATGAATTTAGTGGTTGGCAAGGTGATTGTGAATATTCTAGCACCAGTTTAGCCAGAGTGACTTTGTTTACCGCCCAAAATTGCACCGCATACTTTACGCCCTTACCCCCTGAAGGACGTTATAACTTGACGGTTATCACAAAAGGGGAGGGACAAGGCACACTTACCAGCAATCCAGAAGGTATTGATAAATGTGAAACAGTTTGTACAACCGTTTATGATGAAGATATTACTGTCAGGTTAACTGCAACACTTCAAGCGGGTTCTCTCTTTAAAGAATGGGATGAAGATTGTTTTGGTGCCACTGAAACTTGTAGTGACATAAGTGGTGCAACCGCTTGTTCTACCAGTGTGACTTTAATTAGATCAAAAACTTGCGTTGCAAAATTTGAACTGGAAGCCCCCCTTTATGAAGTGACAGCGACAACATCGGGAGATGGTTTCGGTACGATTAAAAGTGATCTCCCTGGTATTGATTGTGATGAATGTAAAGCTTATTTTCAAAAAGAGACAACTGTCACCTTAACTGCACTCCCTCAAATCAACTCAATTTTCACCGGTTGGATTAATAATTGTAGTGGTACTAATCAATCTGTTTCTGTCACGATAGAAAAAGCAATCACTTGTACTGCCGTTTTTGAAATATTACCGGTTTACAATTTTACAATAAAATCAATAGGTAATGGACACGGTGGTGTTGTTAGCGATATTGAAGGAGTGAGTTGTGGCGATAGTTGTACTCAATATCCCAAAGATGCCAGAATTACGTTTACAGCAAAACCTGAAACAGATTCTAAGTTTATGATGTGGGGAGGAGAGTGTACAGGTACAGAAAGTCCTTTAAGTATTCTCTTAGATGGTGCTAAAGAATGTACTGCATTATTTGAATTAAAACCAAGGCATAATTTCACCGTCACTCATATAGGGGGAGGTAAAGGAAAAGTTGAACGTGATCGAGAAGGACTTAATTGTGGAGATGATTGTCGAGCGCACTTTGAAGGTGAAACGGTTATTTTAACCGCAACAGCAGAAGAAGGTTCACAATTCACAGAATGGGGCGGTCATTGCAGTGGCACTGAAAGTCCTTTTGCTATTATTATTGATGATTCTAAAACATGTACGGCAAATTTTGAACCATTACCCACTTATGAATTGACAGCACAAAAAATAGGTGATGGGACAATCACAAGCGATCCTGAAGGGATTGATTGTGGAGAAACTTGTTCAAGAACATACTTTGGAGACACGGTGATTACGTTAACCGCAACCCCTAATATTGGTTCAAGATTCACCAGTTGGGCGGGTGATTGTACGGGTGAAACGAGTTCTTTCACTGTGACAATGGATGCTGCTAAAAATTGCACAGCAAATTTTGAAGTATTGCCACCCTCAACGTTAACCGTGACTAAAGCAGGCACTGGCAGTGGAGTCGTTGTAGTAGAACCATCGCTAGGCCCCATGAATTGTGCTGAAATAACGTGTACAGAAGCATACTCCGCTAACACAGAAGTCACCTTGACAGCTACCCCTACAAATATAGATTTTGCTTTCAGTGGTTGGAGTGGCGATTGCGCCAGTGCTGATACTGTTATAACAATGACATTGGATACCAATAAAACATGTATCGCCAATTTTGAAAGACAGGCTCCCCCTGCTCATCACAATCTTTCCGTCACGACTTTACCTAATAATGGTGTTATTACCAGTGAACCTATAGGTATTAATTGTGGTACAACATGTACTGTTGCGCTGCCTGAAAATACAGTTATTACTCTAACCCCTACTCCCAATGACGGTTTTGTTTTCACAAGATGGAGTGGTGATTGCGCCAGCCCTGCTTATCAATTGCCCGTTGTTATGAATATGCCTAAAGTTTGCATGGCACATTTTGTTGCTGCGCCACCACCTGGTAGCCACTATCTTACAGTAGTAAAAACGGGAGAAGGAACGATTAGCAGTGATATGGGAGATATTGATTGTGGAAACGAATGCACTGTCCTTTATCCTGAAGGGACAACAGTCACGTTAACAGCAAAACCGCAATCATTCACCCAATTCACCGGTTGGAGTGGCAATTGTATAGGGACAGATTTAGAAGCAACAGTAAGTCTTACCAGCCCTCAAACATGTACTGCAAACTTTGATCCCGTACCAAGTAGTGTGCAATTTCTTATTCCAGAATATCGTGTCAATGAGATTGAAGGTAAAGCTGAAATACGTGTAACCCGAGCAGCCAGTAAAAGAGGGGCGATAGCAGTTAACTATATAACAACAGATATATCAGCTACCGCCGGTATGGATTACCTTGCTGTTAGTGGCACTTTAAGCTGGGCTGATGGCGACATGACACCGAAATCTATTGAAATCCCTTTATTGCTAGATGCTCTTGAAGAAGGTGATGAAAACTTAAATATCACATTAACCGAGATTGCAGGGCCTACCACATTAGGTAAATTAAGTGTAGCTACTATCACCATTGTTGATACGCCTTCCGATGGCGCAGGTGCTGTGCAATTTTCTTCACCTCAATATGCCATTAATGAAACAAGTGGAGAAGCCACTATCAGTGTTGATCGTATTGGTGGTAAGAATAGCACTGTCTCTGTCAACTATGCCGCACTTGATGAAACGGCATTGGCAGAAACTGATTACACGCTCGAATCAAACACTTTAATTTGGCGTGATGGTGATGCTCAAAGCAAGACTTTTTCTGTTCAGATTAATACAGATGCAGAGCCTGAAACTGAGGAAACGCTGATTTTAAAATTGTCTAATCCGCTTGGTGGTGCATTGTTAGGCGCGAACAAAACAGCCATTTTAAAAATTATAGATAGTCTGGGTAACCCCGATACACTTTTATCGCCTGGCATTTTACAATTTACTGCGCCCAACCATCAAGTCGCTGAAGATAGCGGTGATCTGACATTGACTGTCAGTCGCACGGAAGGGAGTCATGGCCCTGTGACAGTCAGTTATTCTGCCCAAGATGAGAATACCACAGTGGGCAGTGATTATGTGGCCACATCAGGTATTTTAAATTGGATGAACGGTGAAGCAGATAACAAAAACATCATCGTTTCTATTATACCCGACACGTTGGGCGAGCCTGATGAAACGTTTACAGTCAACTTATCGAATCCAACAGGCAATGCCAGTTTAGGTGCAATCCCGATAACTTATGTCATGATAGATGACCTTGGTACACCAATTACAATGTTGCCACCAGGACCGGCAAGGGGTATTTTACAATTCGTTGAAACAAATTACCAAATTGGTGAAAATGAAGGTGGCCTAACGATTATTGTCACTCGCACTGAAGGCAGTGATGGTGATATCAAAGTGAATTATACAACTAAAGATAAAACAGCCACAGAGCAAGATTACATTGCTACACAAGGTACTTTACTTTGGTTAAACGAAGAAGAAGGTGAAAAAAGTTTTGATATAGATATCTCTAACGATATCTTGGTTGAAGGAAATGAGGAAATACTAATTGAGCTTTCGGAACCAACGGGTGGCGCAAAGTTAGGAACTAATGCCCAAGCAACATTAACCATAACCGATGATGATGTCACGTTAATCCAATTTTCCTCAAGTAATTATCTCGTTAATGAAAATGGCAAAAGCACAACGATTACAGTGAGCCGTCAGGGAGGGAGAATTGGTGAAGTGTCGGTACAGTATGAAACTATTGATGATTGTCAATCGTCACCCGACAATTGTGCTATCGCTAACAAGGATTACATACCTGTTTCAGGAACACTGAAGTGGCATAATAGCCAAAAAGGTGATAGAACTTTTACCATTCCCTTACTAGATGATAGAGAAGAAGAAGGTAATGAAATAATATCACTAAAACTTTCAATTCTAACAGACAACGCTCAATTTGGGACTCCAAACCAAGCAGAAGTGATCATCGTTGATAATGAAAGTGGTGAATGTGAACCTTTCCCCATTGTCGATTGTTTGTTGAATAATGAGGGTAATACCTTATCAAATATTAATATCAGTGAATCTGGCACAGTGATAGGGGGACAACTCAATGGACAGATTGGGAATAATGGTGGACTGCTACAAGACATTAGTTTAGGGGCTAATGCTCGACTCACAGGCGGTATCATCCGCGGAAATATTAAAGGTATTTCTCCGGAAAATCCACCTATTCTTCTTGATATTGAGATAGCAGCTAATAGTACACTCGCACATCTGATTGTTGGTAATGGTTCAGTCATTCATAATAGTGTAAAGATAGGAAAAGGGGTATTTTTTGAATCAAATAGCCTAATTCCTTATATGGCTGATTTGAATGAAAGTTTAGGTCGTATTTCAATATCTGGTCTTAAAATGGAAGCCATTAAACTCACTAGCGATGTACTTCTTCATAGCAATATAAATGGTATAGTGAGTGCAATCAATGGTTTACATGAACTTAAAGATGCTAATTTGACCTTAAGACAAAATCCTGATAATGGTTATCTGACACTTGATATAGAACCTTCTATTCATTATGCGGTGTTACCTGTACAAGTCAGACAGGTTTGGAGAACAGATGTTGAATCTACAGATTCATCTCCTAGACTAGGGCTTACTGTCAATCTGGATGGGGAAGTCATTTTTATTACACACACTGGCAGAGAAATAAAAACTTTACCTGTTGTGCAGGAGCCGCAGACTTTGCGAGAAGCCTTAAGTATTCTTGGACTTAACCAGATGACCATGTTATCTAATGGCAATCTTGAAATTCCCATTTCTAATGAAGCTTATTACATGGCACGTCCTAACTTGTTTTCTGAGATTTTACTAGATAATAACTTACCAAATAATAATATCCCATTAGGAATTAATGGTATAGGTTCACCATGGCTGAGTAATGTCACAGATGTATTTTTGGTATTTGAAGCGCATGAAAATGAAGATATTGAATTATCAGAAACTGATTTTCTTTCTGAAATCAGTCAAGACAGAGACACTCTATCATCAGAGTCACCCCTTATTTTGCGTCAACAATTCATGTATCCTGCAGCAGCAGATTCAGAGGCTTTATACACCTTATCTGGAAGCACTGGCAATCAAACGGCATTGTGCAGCAATGATGGACAAAGGACAGAATTATACAATGATGGGCGGATATGTATCTATATGGGCAAAGGTCAACAAAAAAAGGCTTACAAAGGTGTACTGGATTACTTTGTCATCAAAGGAAGTCCTCCACAAGATGGCAATTTACAAATTGAAATAGCTGAAGATTTCAATCAGGATGGAAATAAAGACTATCGTATCATCTATCCTAATGGAGATCGCCAAAACATGTTTCAATGTCCCAATTGTTTTGACTGATGTATGGAGTCCAAGCCTTTAGGCTTGGTAGATTGCCAAACCTAAAGGTTTGGACTCCAAATACATCAAATTGAGGTCATACCCAAATAACCCATTACCCAAGGAATTATTTATGATTAGTTATGACAAAAAAATCATTCAACAACAGAGTGAACGTATGTACTGGTCTGCAAAAGTAACGCAGATTGCTTTTCCTGTTGTTGGTGCTTTGATTGGTGGCAGCGTTGGCTACAAGGCATTTAAAATTGTTGGTGCAGTTGTTGGAAGTGCAGGGGTGGGTTATGCCGGATATAGATATGGAAAGGCTAGTGCATTGCAGACCAAATCAGAAGCGCAAAAAGCACTTTGCCAAGTACAAATTGAAGAAAATACCCGCCCAAAAGAGTAAACGTAAAAAGGAGCATTTCTTAAATTATGCGTATTCAAAGTCATTGGAGTAAACGCGCTAAAGAAAAAACACTTGAAGATATTGCCAGTGCTTTGGGGTTTATTAGTTGGAAAATAGCCCTTAATGGTGTATTAGAATTAGAAAATCAAGGCTATCAAACAGAAAATAATGCACATCGTCTTCGGATTGTTGGAGAATTTTTGGCTTTTTTACTTCAAGTTGCTGATAGATTAGCTTATGAAAAGTTTGATGAAAAAGAACGGCAACGTTTTATCACCGCTTTAGCATTACATGTTGCAGACACTTTTTCAGATAATCAACACGATGTATTGGGAGAGGGAGAGCATCGTAAAATATTTATTGATTTACTTAACCAACGCGCAGAAGATTACGCTGAATTAAGTTTTCCTAACGATGAAGCGGGATTTGATTTTTTACGTTATTTTGGTGAACAGGTAGCACTTATCTTGAAAGACAGACATTTTGTGAGCCAACAAATTATGGATATAGAAGCTCCCACAGCAATTAAAACACTAAAAAAAGGAATGCGGGACTTATTTGTTAACTGGAGTCGTTGAATGAGATTAATTGATGTTATGCAAAATGATTCCTAAGCTGCTCCTAAACCTTTCTTACTACTAATCTTTACCCACAAGTACCCAGCAGTTTTTTGAGTCCAAACCTTCAGGTTTGGCAGGAGCGACGGAGTCCAAACCTTCAGGTTTGGCAGGAGCGAAGGACTCCAAAAACACAAACCTGAAGGTTTGTACTCCAAAAACACCTGGGTACTTGCGGGTAAAGATTAGTTCTTACTAAGGGAATTGCTCTTTTTTTTATCGTTCCCAAATTTTATTTGGGAACGCACTGCACAAGAAGCTTTGCTTCGATAAGACCCTTTAATTTATGTCTGACGAATTTTTAGTAGCCATTTTGGGTATTCTTGAAGCGAAGCTTCTTGTGCACTGCGTTCCTAAATAAAATTTAGGAACGATAATAAAGTTAATAAAATTAATTATTTAAAAAAATCCAAACACCTATGATCAGTTGATCAGTTAAGTTATTTTATAACAGACAAGACAAACTATAGGAGCAAAGAAATGCCGTTGCAAAAAGGACAACAAGTTACCGCAGAAACATTGCATCATACACTTGTGGTACAAGAAAAACTCGGTGAAGGGGGGCAAGGTGAAGTCTATCGTGTCACTGACGATAATACTGATTATGCCCTTAAATGGTATAATCTTGAGCAATCCACTAAAGAACAGAAAGAGGCTATTCGTTATTTAGTTAAACATGGTGCGCCAAAAGGTATAGCTGGGCAACGTTTTATTTGGCCATTAGATATCATTACTATTAATAAGGCAACTCAATTTGGCTATTTAATGCCACTCATTGATACTCAGCACTTTGCAGAATTGGGAGAAATACAAGCACACCGTAAACCGTCACCAAGCTTAGCTATTTTGTGTGAAATTTCTTATCAAATTGCTAATAGTTATCGCGCCTTGCATCTGGGTGGCTATTGTTATCGTGATATTTCCAATGGCAATGTCATGTTTGATCCAAAGAAAGGTGAAGTGTTAATTTGCGATAATGATAATGTAGGTATTAATCGCCACTCTAAATCTCAAGTGTGGGGGACGATGGAATATATGGCTCCCGAAGTGGTACGGGGTGATGCAGATCCTTCCATTGAGACGGATTTACATTCTTTAGCAATATTGCTGTTTAATCTGTGGGTGTGGCATCATCCTTTGCATGGGGAAATGGAATATCAAATTTATGTTTGGGATGTCCCCGCTAAACGTTGCATTTATGGTGAATCTCCTGTATTTATTTTTAATCCTACTGATAAGCGTAATCAATTACCTAACGATCCAGAATACGATATAGCTCATCAACGCTGGGATTACTGTCCACCTTCGCTACAAACCTTTTTTACTCGTGCCTTTACTGATGGACTTAATAATCCTGCCCTGCGTGTCACGGAGGGGGAATGGCAAACCTTATTTTTGCAACTCAAGGATAGTGCTATTGCTTGTTCAAATTGTCATGCCGAAAATTTATGGGATACTAAAACTCTAAATTGTTGGCATTGTCAGACTGAGATTACTATTCCTCCTAAACTCATTTTTTATTATACGAGTGGACAATGTCCAGTATTACTTACACAAAAAACTAAATTATTTCAAAGGCATATTCAGCCTAATACTGATATGCCCAATCATATTATTGGGGAAGTTATACAAAATCCCAATAATCCAAATATGTGGGGAATTCGCAATCTAACGAAAACGAAGTGGACAGCAACTTTTCCTGATGGCAACACAAAATCAATTGAATCACAACGTGCAGCACCCTTGAATTTGGGATTAAAGTTAAATATAGAGGGAACAAAGGCAGAAATTATGGCTTAAATGGTAAATTTTCGCTTCAATAGGAGTTCAGAGTATAACAAAAATGGAATTTTGTGCCTTGTAGAAAATATAGATAGTTTGTCAGATAAATATTTTGGCCGGCTACCAACTTAAGCAGGGACAAGCTGTAAATTCAACGCATTAGCTTTCTTCGGTTTTACCCTTTGTCGAGGTAATGGTAATACATCCATTTCTCCCAATATCCATTCAAACATGTCTGAAAATGACGTTTCAAATAGTCGTTCTACTGCTGTTTTTCCATCAATGTCACGTCGTTCATAGTTGAAAAGTATGTAAGAGCTTTTAAACGTGTTGGAGTCAGGCCTCGCCGTGTATGATACATTTGGGATATTGTGTTTCCCGATTGCGTCTGGTACAAGTCCCCTCCTTAATTTAAGGCTAATCTTTACCCACAAGTACCTCGTCTTTTGGAGTCCAAACCTTCAGGTTTGGCAGTTCGCGACGGAGTCCAAACCTTCAGGTTTGGCAATTCGCGATGGAGTCCAAACCTTCAGGTTTGGTAATTCGCGATGGAGTCCAAACCTTCAGGTTTGGCAGGAGCGAAGGACTCCAAAAACACAAACCTAAAGGTTTGGACTCCAAAAACACAAACCTAAAGGTTTGGACTCCAAAAACACAAACCTAAAGGTTTGGACTCCAAAAACACAAACCTGAAGGTTTGGACTCCAAAAACACAAACCTAAAGGTTTGGACTCCAAAAACACAAACCTAAAGGTTTGGACTCCAAAAACACAAACCTGAAGGTTTGGACTCCAAAAACACCTGGGTACTTGTGGGTAAAGATTAGTTAATTTTGTATGGTGTCCACACAGAATAAAACCATAGCACGTAGGTTGGACTGACTCCAATAAATCCAACATTCAATATGGATGTGAAATGGTGTTGGAGTAGTTCGCAAGCGAACGAAAACCTATGAGCTATCACTCTAACCACCCTACGCTTCTTGCACAATAAAAGTATCAAATCTATTTCAATATGTCAAACTTTTTTGAATGCGTATTAATCAAAAAATGGTGAGTTTCGCTCTCGCTCTACCCACCCTACGCTCGCTTTGAGAATTAAAAAAGCCCCTTGGCTTGTTGTGCTTTGGGGCTTTTTATTTGGATTGGTGGGTTTCGCTATTGCTCTACCCACCCTACGCTCACTATAAAGTTCTACATAACTATTAATCATCATCATCAATATAAGGAACACTAACATTCCTTACACACTGATTGCTTTCAAACAAAATTGGTGCCGGTTTTAATAATATTTCAAGAACATAGTCTAGAGCAATAATATAAAATCCATTGATTATTTTCAAGTTAATCGTATTATCTCCTCCATAACCAGATTGTGAGTACAAAGTAATGTCACGTCTTATTTTTTCATCTAGTCGGATTAGATAAAATACAGGTTCCTTTATTTCCTCCAGTGTCTTTCCTTTTTCTCGAAATTTTATTTCTGCCATGATACCACCAGTAAGAGCAAGAAAAATACTCTTATTAGCAGTGGACAATGACTGATGATTATTCTCAAGACTCTGTTTAATTGAAAGCAAGGTCGACAATATTAATCCCTTTGTCTCGTCATCAATAGTGTCACTCCTGGTAATATTGCTGTCTGGTTCAAGACTTATAGAAGAAAAGCCAGAATCAAAAGGAAGCGAGCTATTTAAAAATTTACTTAATTCTTTCTTCCAATCCCTGGGAACAATACTTATAGCTATACTGTTAAGGAAATAGAATAATGAGTTATTAACAGAATTAAAATTAACAGAAATTTTCCTAACATTTTCAGTTTTTATACGATAAAAATATTTTTCAATATTTTCATCATCACCTATATTTAAGATACGTTCATCATAATACGTACCATACCTACCAAAAATTTCAACTTTTTTATCAAGTAGTATCTTGCATAAAAGTACCAATACATCGAATTCTAGAAACATTTCTTGATTGGTTTGTTTACTTTGTTCTAGTTCTTTTATCTCATTTTCACAATCCTGAATCTCAGATTCTTTTAACTCAATTTCGCCAAGCAAGTTCTGTTTTTTATTTTTTATCTCTTCAGCCAATGTTTCCATTTTATTAGCTGTGTCTGATTTTTTTACCTTTAATTCTTCAATTCTTGAAGAATAAGGTTCTTTTTCTGATAATGGCTGAATTTGAAGAATTTCTTCTTCAATATCTTTAATTTCCTTTTTTAAACTATTTTCAGTTGATGGAATAGATTCAAATTGTTTGTCTAATTCATCTAAAGATTGTTTTTTATCAGTTATTTCTGATTCTAATCTTTCTTTACTTTTTAGACAGTTAGCAATTTCTTCATTTAAAGGAGACATATCTAATACAGAATTTAACTTATTCACCATTTTCTGTACAGAATCATTCAAAAATTCCTCCAAATTTTCATCTGATTCAAAACCCATTAATTCTCGAATTTCATTGTATACCTTATCTTCATTGAGGTAAAAATCATCTATAGTAAAATTTTGCAGATGATCTTTTATCCGTTGCAATTCTGCAAGTTTCATAGTTTTTTACTTCATATTGAGTCTAACTACTTAATTATCAGGCAAATTTACCCTATTATTCCTAGAAATTATCTACACCCAGGCAAGTTTTTTTTATAAAATTATCCTATCAAAATTAAATCATTCAACAAAATAATTAATTTTGCAAAAAAACAAGCTTTGGTGTCAACACTCGTCTCTTTACACTTTTTTTTTCAGCTTTCAAAAGTTTGTTTTAATTCCTCCATCATTTCGACTTTCAAAGAAAATCGCTCTCAAAATTTATCAAGCATAATAAATTATTGATAGGAAAATCTCTGATGCCAAAAGTTACGATTACTATACTCTCTTCAATTTACCAGGTCAACCATTTTTTTCACAAAAACCAGCGGTCTTGAATCAAGCTGTGTTTTAATGAAGGTGAATATTAATAATTGAAATTTGATGATTTGTTATCTATTATTTTAAGTTACCTCCATTTTAATTGAATTTATCGTTTTATAAAATTAAAATATTGGCTTTGGATATGTTGTGTTTTCCTTAACTGAGGAGGTTTTGAAGTATAGGGCGCATTCCGATTTTTCGGGTAATATAACTACAAGGATTGTTTATAAGAAAGGATTAAATCTGTGACAAGATTTATTTTTTATCCTTTATTTGAGTAATCCTTGTCATTCAATATAGAGATAAAAATAGAATAATACCTCCTTTTTAATCCTTTATTTTCCACGCGCAAGGTTAAAACCACCAGCTTTAGCTGGTCATTTTTCAGATCCCAGTCAGTGTCTTTAATTGATGTCCCTTTGCCTCATTTTTTTTGGAACTCTCGTTTTTCAGGTAAATAATTTCACACGACTACATATTAAACTATTGAAAGATAAGTAATAATTTTTTGAATTTGAGAAATTATTTTTCTGAAAGTCTATAGA
>JAUCGK010000426.1 GCA_030378085.1 Candidatus Parabeggiatoa sp. HSG14 | reverse complement strand
ATAATTCATTTTATAATAAAATAGAAATTTGTTATGAAAATTTAATAAATTTTTTATTATCACTTATTTTTTATTTGCAAATTTATTCCATTATCACCTATCAATAATCTCGTAAATACAAGGGATTTAGGTTCATTACCGGATTAAAGTGAATTTATGGATAACAAATTATCAAATTTCAATTATTGATAAATACTTTCTATCAAACCAGGCTTGGTTCAAGACCGCTATAATTTTTTGAAAAAAAATACTTGACCTGGCAAATTGAGGAGAGTACAGTATTTTTTTTTGGCATGGAGATTTTCCTGCTAAAAATTTCTAAATGAGTTTAGTCGGTAGGCGACCTTTTTATTCTGTTATTAATAGAGGAGAACATTTGATTATGAATGATGTTTTTAACTACCCTTCGCAAAAAATGAGGGTGGTACTAACTTGGTTGACCTTATTCTGTTGTTTATGGGGTAATGTTGCCTGTTCAGAGTCTCAATCAGAGTCTCAACAGACAGTAGAGCCTGCTCAAAACAATGAAGCGAGTGCAGAACAGAATCAAGGCACTCCAACGGAAAATCAACCTCCGGAAACGATAGAGTCTATACTCAAGCAAATGGAGGCTGTACTTTTAAATGCAACAACTATTGCAAATAAAAATGAAGGTGAGTGTAATAAGGATATTATAGGAGAATATCGAATAATTATCAAAACATTAGAAGCTCAACTCCAAACATCAGAAAGCAGTGAGAAGAAGATTCAAGAAGAAGTGGAAGGACTAAAGAAGAAACTACAGCCTTTGGAAAGAAAAATGGCTGGGTTTATGGGTGATGAATTTCGTGAAAAGGGAGAATGGCGTTCATATGAAATCTATCCTGTGAAGTGGCGTGAAATCCATGAAAAATTGTTTAAACTTGATGAAACCCTGCGTGAAATAGAGCGATTTACGAAAAAATTGAGGGAAATACTTGACAATCGGCTTCAAACTTCTTTAAGCGTTTGTGAAGAAATTTCTTAATTACAATGGATTCTGTGAGTGAACCGTATTTGGTATCATAAATCAAGGTTTACATTATCAACAAAATCCATATTGTATAGTTATACTCATTATCTTGCGACAGCAAAGAATATAATAAATAGAAATAATTTTTGATCAATTTTGTTAAAAAAATTAATATTCAATCTAAATGACTGGTTTTAGTTATGTTTGAGAATAACCAAAGTTGCATTGAAAGGAAGTTGTAATGAGACTTTAGATGAGTATCTTTGATTACATTCTTTGGTGTCGCTTGTAATAATTTACTTAAAAAGAGGAGGTTTATGAAAATTTATAGTGTTATTTTACTAATGTTACAAACCGTCTTTTTGACATTGGTCCTAATCGTTGGTCAAGTTAATGCTCAGGAGATTGCTGATAATGCCTCCTTAGATACAAAAGATGGCCAAGAACAAGCCACTGATAGTGGTATAGCTACTGATGTTATAGAAGCTCTCCGTAAGTTGAGGGAAACTTCCGAAAAAGCTCAAAAGAAAGCCAAAGAAGTCTTGGCGACAGATAAAGCAGGAAATCTGAAGACTATTGAAGCTGTAAGGAATGAATTTACGAATGTGATAAATGGTATTAGGAATGAATTGAAATTGTTCAAACCAGGCAGTGATCTATTCAATACGATCTCGGATTTGAAAGTGTTGGCTGATAGCAAAAGTGAAGAACTCAAGGGGGATGATTTCAATAAAATTATTAAAGGTTGGAAAGATTTAAGTTCAACCCTTGATAATGTCAAACTTCAGATTAAGGATAATCGGGAAAAATTGTACGAACAATTAACCCATATTGTTCGTAAAGAACAAGTGATAATTGAAATGAAGGTGTTGGAAAGAACACAAGCTGCAATCAAGGAATTAGAAGGAGTCGTTACTGCTCTTAAAAATGTACGTAAGACATTGAAAGAATGGACGAAAACAGCTACAGATGAGATTTTGGAAAAAAATCCAGAAAAATCGCCACAATAGTATGTTTATTACATTGATAAGGTAATGCCATGTGCATTTTTTGTCACGTTGTTGATTTTTTGTGTTTGTCTAAAACCCTTTTATAAGAGTAAAATCAATAATTGCAAATAAGTTATAAAACTTGCATATGGCATTCTATTAACAATATGGAGGTATTTTATGAAATATAATGCGTTGCAAAAAACGCGAATGATGTTAGTAGTATGGTTGTTAGTTCTAAGTCACTTCTCCTTCATGAGTAATGTTCATGCCGCTGATGATACAAAATCGCAGGTTGTTATAGATTTAGCATCGCCTGTTATAGATTCGATAGAAGACGTTAAAAAGGTTTCTAAATCTCTCATAGAAAATTTTGATAAGGTGATGGTTGACATTGAAAAGTCATTGAAATCAACAGAGGAAGCAGAACGTAAATTTGACGAAACGACCTCACTCGTAAAAAAGGTTTTATCACTTTTTGATGAAGACTCAAAAATGTGGGAAAAAATCACACAAGGGATTAACAAATTCAGTAACAAAGTTAAACGTGCCAGGGAAAAAGAGCAGCAACAAAGAATAAAGGGAGAAAACGCTGATCAATGGAAGGAAATTGCTCAGGAATGGCTAAAAAGAAAGAGTGAAATGGAAGGTTCACAACAAGAGTTACTCAGTATTAAGCAAGGAATTGAAACTTTGCTTGAAAATTTACCATCACAAAGGGAATTGATAATTGAATATATTGAGTTAGAATTTGCAGATAAAGCACTTGCTGGGGTAAAATCTTTTGTAGATGAGATGCAGTCTATAAAAGTAGGACTGGAAAAGATTATAGGGACTTTGAAAACAGTCTCTGGTGGTAAATCACCTCAATAGTAGATGTTGTTAGGTTTTTAATTTTATTAAGTGCTGGTACATAAAGAGAAAATTTTCTACTACATTCATGTGTTTTAAAAAGGGAATAGGGTTTTTAAAAATTTAAAATACCTAGATATTATGTTTCAGTACTTAATAATAATGAGGAAGTTTATGAAAATTTATAGTGTTATTTTACTAATGTTACAAACCGTCTTTTTAACATTGAGCCTAATCGTTGGTCAAGTTAATGCTCAGGAGATTGCTGATAATACCGTCTTAGATGCAAAAGATGGCCAAGAACAAGCTACTGATAGTACAGCTACTGATGTTATAGAAGCTCTTCGTAATTTGAGAGAAACTTCCGAAAAGGCTCAAGAGAAAGCCAAAGAATTTTTGAAGACAGACCAAGCAGAAAATCTGACTATTGAAGCGGTAAGGACTGAATTTACAAATGTAATAAATGGTATTAGGAATGAATTGGAATTGCTCAAACCCGGCAGTACTATACTTCACGCGATTTTGGATATGATAGTGCTGGCTTCTAACAAAATTGACGATCTTGATAAGAGGGGGGATGCTTTCAATGAGGTTATTAAAAGATGGAAAGATTTACGTTCAACCCTCGAAAACATCGAACTTAAAATTAAGGAATACAGGGAGGAATTATATGAACAATTAACCCATATTGTTCGTGCAGAACAAGTGATAATTGTAATGAAAGAGTTGGAAATACCGCATGCAGCAGTAAAAGAGTTAGAAAAAGTCGTAGTAGATGATCTTGGAAATGTACGTAATACATTGAACAAATGGTTTAAAAAAACTCCAGATGAGTTTCCTAGAAAATATAGTGATAAACCACTTCAATAGATAAAAATCTGCAACATTATAAATGGTGATTTTGGTTTAGGTTACAAATTTATTACAGATTGTTCTTAAAACTTATAGCTGATGAAAAGATAAAATTCAAAAATTTATGTTTCATCAAGCTTCTCAAACAGGAAATATGAAAATGTTTTTTCGCACCTTAATAGTATGTATGTTATTGTATACATACTCAGTTCAAGCAAATGAGATTGCTGAAAAGGAAGAAGTTGCAGAAACCGATTCTAAAGTTGTTGAAGATAATTCTGAAATTGTAATCAACTGCAAAACATTTATGACTCTTCAACAAGTATTGGTTAATGCCAAAAGTTCGGCTGATAGTATGGTGGCATTAATTTCCTTTTTTAAAACACAGACACAGCTTAACACAGAAAAGCTTGCCGAAGCGAAAACAAAAGAGGAATTTGATGAATATCGGCAAATTATCCGTAGCTATCAGGAAAAGATAATAACACTCGAAAAGCAACAAGCAGAACTTGAAGAAAGTGTCACTTTTATAGGTCAAAAACTTGAGACAATCAGGGAACACTTACCTTCTTGTGAAGAAGAACATCAAACTGAGTAAACTTATGCGTTTATTAAATGGCAATCTCAATACTCGTCCTTTAGTGCTTGCTACAATAATAGCTGTTCTTATTACTCTCAGCTTTTATCAACTCATAGGACGCTATAATTTATGGGAACCTTTCCCGCCTTTTGATCGATACCTATCAACACCACTTTGCGTATTT
Source organism: Candidatus Parabeggiatoa sp. HSG14 (assembly GCA_030378085.1). Taxonomy (GTDB): domain Bacteria; phylum Pseudomonadota; class Gammaproteobacteria; order Beggiatoales; family Beggiatoaceae; genus Parabeggiatoa. Next base: position 9,044 of record JAUCGK010000426.1, on the reverse strand, counting down.
ATTTTTATTGTCTTTATGGTGTTGGGTTTCTATTTTATATTTCAGTGGATAGCACTAAAAGTAATGGACAAATATCTATTGGAACAGATGACAGCAAAACAAACCGTTGATATGGGGAAGGAATGTTATACAACAGCATCGTTCAGTTATCGGATCGCAATGTATTTATCTGCACGAGATATACAAATTGGACAGATTTCAGAACGTATAAACGGTTTGAAAATTGAAAATGATCCAGATTTTTATGTTCACCAATTGATGTCGCTACGAAAACGGCATTTTCAGGAATGTATTAGCCCACTTGAATTTGGAATTTCAGCATTGCCATTGTTAGGTTTTATTGGTACTGTCTATGGAATTTCTACCGCCATTGAAGCTTTTAAGCCGTTGCTCCAAAATGCCCAAACGGGTGAACTATTGGTTGATAGTATGACCGTTGTGTTGAGTAACTTAAGTATTGCCTTTGACACCACATTAATTGCACTTTGCTTGGTGTTATTTGTCATGTTGATGACTATGACTATCAAAAGAAAATGGTATCGAGTAGATATGGTTTATGAAGATGTCATAAGGAACACATTGAAAAGCAATCGCAACCATTAATGTAGATAAAATTGTGCCTAACCCATTGATTAAAATCAAACCTTCTTATGCAAAAAATAACTCCAATGATATATTTGAAGTAAATGATGAAGGAGTTAATTTTTTGCCCTTTTTGGATATTCTCTTTTCAACAATGGGAATATTTCTCATCATTATTTTTTTGCATGAATACTTATCTAACATACCAGAACCTAATACCCAGAAAATTGATGTACTCATTGTCTGTTTGCCTAATGACAAGTATGAATGGTTTGGCGCAGATTATGATGAATCAGTAGAACTTGGTATAAGTGAGGTCAAAGAAAATCTTACGACACTGGCTAAAAAACTAAAATCTAATCCCCATATATTGGCAGCTTTCACGAAAGAAGGTATAGAAAGTCGAAAATCACTGAAAGAGCTATTTGATAACTTGTCAAAGGATACAGATACCAGCCCAAAGGGGGTAGAAAGAATGACTGTTCAGCCATTTTGGTGGCCCCTCAACTATAGTGATAATTCATACTCAGCACTTATAGAACAGTGGAATTCTAGCCTTAAAGAGAAAAAAAATGAGAATCAACGCAACAAATAGTGCATTTATTGATGCGATTGCCAATTCACTTGGGGTACTCATCATTGTCACTTTATTACTTATTCTTTTAAGTCAATACGTTGCCAATAAGCAACCGTTAGCAGAAGTTGAACACAATGTTGTGGGTAAACAAGATTTAAGAAAGGTTGAACATGGACGTGACATGATGGTTGGAACAAAAATTTGCCGAAAAACAGCTATTCGATCTTGGCCAAAAGAATATATTGTTATGAATGACCTTATTGTACCATTGAATAAAAAAGAAATTTCTAAAGCAATCATAACAAGTGATAAAAGTTGGGGAGAAATTGATGAAGGAAAATGGGAATTGTTTAGGGGAGATTATAAAGAAAGAGATATAGATGTATTTGAATTAGAATTTACGCCTAATATTAAAGCTATAGAAACAAATTGGCAAAAACAAAACCCAAAAAAGAGACTTGATGGACTTCTAGCTGAGTTACAAGCAAATTCTATTTTGTTTTTCTTTGTTTATCCTTCTGGAATGAATATATTTTCAAGTCTATATCCACTTCTTCTTCAAAAGGCAGTTCGTTTTCAAGTAGTTTATCAACCTTCATCAACATCTAAGGTGATAATTTGGAGGGACAGTGAACAATTTGATACCTTTGAAATAGATTATCATTGCTAATTTTTTAGGATAAAGGAAATGATTGGTAATAAAAAATATCTAAAATTCGTTACCGTATTTACCCTATTAATTGTATTAGCTTTTTTAGGAATAGAAATTAATGGTAAGCCGGTAACAGATAACAGTAAAGAAAACTTGGTATTGATGCCTTGTGGCACATCATCCACAGAAAAACGTTCTGACTTGGGAGAGCGTTTTGAGAAAATATTTAAAGCGTTGGAAGATAATCAGCCATTACCAAAACTCTGTGTAGAGCTACATAAACAGTCTATACCGGAAAATAATGTGTCCTATATGGTGAAAAAAGTACCGTTGGGAGATACGGTATTTATGCGTTATTATGGCATTTTTTCGGGTATACTTAGTGAAAAATTAGCAAGGACATTCACCGCCATAACGATTTCTAATGATATAGATTTCAAGCTAAAAAAACTCACGCAACTAACCCATCATGATGAAAATTTAGTACGTTATCGTGCTTGGTTAGAATTAGCGCGTTTACATCTTCGTAATAAAAACTGGAAAAAGGCAGAGTCAAGCTTATCTAAAGCACTTAACGAAACGTTAGATAATGAAGATTGGAAAGTTGATGCCCATTTCTTGCAGGCGTATATCCACTTAACTAACAAAAAGATAAATAGTGCCTTATCCCAACTAGAAACAGCACTAGCAGGTGATCCAAATTTTGTTGATGCTTATGTGTTATACATTCGTGCATTATTAGAAGCTTCTTTACAAAAAGAAACTTTTTTCTCAAAAAATAGTTGCACGACTAAACTTACTAAACTGATGGATAGTATTGACATGATTGCCTGTGTAACAAATGATCGACATACATTTATACATTTGGCAAAATCCATAGAGCAATTATCGGCAGAACAAAAAATCAAGTCGTTTATGATTGGTTATAGTAATTTGTTGGCTGGCAACTATTCGACTGTTGAACAGCATCTGAAAAGCTTACTCAATAGTAAAACTCAATGGAAAGATAGTCCATGTACAAATTTATTGGTTAAGCAGATTCCACAAATTTTAGAGAAAGTTTCTACATTAAAACAGTGATTTATTATCTACTTATTCTTGCGATCTTCATTTTAAGTATCTACTCTGATTCATTAAAATCGCGTTTTTATAGCCCTTTAATTTACGGGCTTACCTTATTAACTATTTTTTTCAGTACATTTTTTTCAGAATTCCACCACCTCTGGGAAAATATCCCCATTTTACTCACAGTGAGTTCAAGCTATCTCATTTTGTGGAGTATATTTGGATATTTTCTTATCCATAAAATTCGTCATCCTGAACAAGAGTTAGTATTCTTAGGGCCTTTTTTGGGTGCAATTTGCGCGTTAGCGTTATTTTATGAAACAGAGAACTTACTATTGTGGTTACGTCAATCACAGGAAAGTAACCCATGGAAATGTTTTTTATTCTGGATATTCATAAAGCAAATGACGATTTTAATGGGATTAGGAATAACTTTAGTCTTGATAAACAAGCATAAAGTATTTCCTTGGATGTATCCGTTTTTTTATGTGCTAGTTGATATGGTTTTATTAAAAGTTCAACTTATTCAAAATGCCAATTTCTCTCCAGAAATTGAAACACTCAAACAGCTATGTATTTTATTGCTAACAAGTTATATGGTATATCTTGTTGTGAAATCAAAATCTAAGGCTCACAACACTATGCAATATTCTTTAATGTTAGGAAGCATTATCGTTCCATTTTTATTATCTGCTACGCTAGAATTTTATTTTTGAGCGATTTCCTTGTTCCAACGCTCCAGCGTTGGAATATTTCTTACGACGCTCCCGCGTCACTCTCCTAAAAAAAGACATCTTATCCAACAAATAATAAATCATATTCTGCACAACACTGTTTAACTTCTTCGCTTGCCTCTGGAGAAATAAAAATACCATTGACTGATTTTCCCTGCATTTGATGTAGAGTTGAAGGATTTATCAACCATTGCTATTTTTCGCCAAAAATAAGATAATATCACAGTCACATCATTAATTTTACTAACTACAATGGAAAAAACTATCGAACAAGCCACAATGCCAACCCAAGTCTTACATTTTTCTGTTGATATTGAAATGCCAATACAAACTCAATTTAATCAACAGTCTATTCAAAAAGCAATTATGCTTTTATTACAAAAATACCATCAAGCTTTTAGTGAAAACTCGCCTGAAAAAATTTTGCACAACTTAGGTTTCAAAAATGAGACCACTCAATTAGATACCCCAACCCAATCAGATACTTCGTCTCCTAATGAATGGGAACAAATGTTACAACGCTTAAAACAACCTCCCATGACTTTAGAAGAAAGAAAAAAATTTGATAGTGCTAGACAAGAATTTCGGGAAAATTTTATCATGCGAGATATTATTGACTAATGACTAAAAAATGAACGCCACTCATTTTCAAAATTTTCTGTTAGATAGTAATGCGGGTTATCGCTTTGACACAACAGAAATCTATTGATGACCAAAAACTGGCGACTAGAATCGCTTCTTTAAAGAAAGAAACTAAACTCTATATTTCCATTCTTAGTATCTATGAAATGGAATACGGTGCAGCTCATGCATCAGAACAAACAATCGCTGTGAAAACTAAATTAGCTATCCAATCACTAAAAATAGAAGATAAAATCACGATTTTACCTCTCTCTATGCAAGGTGCTCAAATTTTTGGTGAAATAAAAGAACTCTATCGCACCATCAAAGGAATTGGTAAAAAAGCCCTTCAAAAACACAATGTTGATTTAATTATTGCCGCAACTGCTATTGAACATCAAGCAACATTAGTTAGTCACGATAATAAGGACAAAATATTTGAAATCTTAGCTTAAAATCGTCATGATTTTTTCTGGGAAGATTGGATGAATTGATTTTTTCTTGTTCCAATGCTCCAGCGTTGGAACATCTTTCATGACGCTCCTGCGTCACTCCCCTAAAAAAAGCATCTTATCCAACAAACATCAAATCATATTCCGCACTGTTTAACTTCTTCGCTCGCTTCTGGCGAAATAAAAATACCACTGACTGATTTACCAGGTATTTGAGGTTGGATTAACTGAATTTTCCTGGCAAAGGTGACAACATCGGTGTCGCCAACATTTCCGGCAACACCACCACGCATTAAACGGAATCATTTTCTCAGACAGAAGAATTATCTCGCCACAATAACGAAATTTCAACAAAATATAGTCAGGATTTATGATATGATATTTATCTTAAAATTGAGTTTGGAAAATAAAATGGGTACTGATGCTGTTTTTTAAAAAAAAGATTGCCCAAATTAAATTTTTTAGTGCTGATATATTTTCTTGACAAATCAAACAAAGGAAAACGCTTTAATGAATGAGACAACTTCACTATCCCGTTTAAACCGTTTTTCCATAGAAAACTTTAAAGCTTTTCGTAATAGCACACTGGATTTAGCACCGCTGACTATTTTGATTGGTGAAAATTCTTCTGGAAAATCCTCCATTTTACAAGCCCTGTTGTTAATTAAACAAACCCTAGAATCACCTAGCGGGGGAGGAGTACTCAACTTAAATTCCCACTATGTGCAGTTTCGCCAGTTTAGAGAAATTGTATTTGGGATGCCAGAAGAAAGAGCCAGCATAGCCTTTGAACTGGAGCTTGACACATTGAAATTCTATTTCAAAGTCGGTTCAAGGGAAAAAGGACAAGGAGTCAGTTTACTGGAATGGCGTGTCAATGGTAAGTCTTTACCGATAGAAAATAAGAGCTTAAGTGCTTCACATCTCGCTCAATTGTTCCATCAATTTACCAAAGTCGGTTACATTCGTCCGATCCGCCCTGCCCCAAAGCGATATTATACCTTGTCTGGTTTCCAACCCGATTGGATTGGTATTCAGGCAGAAAATATTGCCGATTTTTTGGACTTTAATCCAGCCGTTAGAAAAAAGGTGCAACATTGGTTCGTGAACACCGCCGAATTAGCCAACCAAGTACAGTTCAAAAGCGATACTCAACATGGACAAATGGAAATTCTGTTTACGGAAGCGGCTACCGGTTTGGAAATAGACATCTCTCGCTTGGGATTTGGTTATTCGCAAATTCTACCAATTGTCGTTGCCACTTTTTCTCAGATGGATATGCTGATTTTTGAAGCACCTGAAATTCATCTAAACCCAAGTTTGCACGGAGCATTAACTGATCTGTTCATTGAAGGTGCTAATAGTGGCAAACAAATCTTAGTAGAAACGCACAGTGAACATGTTATTTATCGTCTACAACGCCGGATTGCAGAAGGTCAAATCGCACCCAAAAATGTTGCTATTTATTATGTACGACGTGGAGCGGAAGGTTCCATAACAGAACGTTTAGAAATGACTCAAACCGGTGAAATTCCCAATTGGCCATCAGGATTTTTTGACACGAGAATGAGTGATGTGTTTGCACGAGTTTTAGCGACTACTCAATCAAGCGAAAAGGGAATGGACTAAATGTCAAAAAAAACAACCCAATCAAAACATAAAAAACAATTTCCAGAAACAGTCGTACCTGATAAAATAACGCAAATTTTGCTGGATGAAAGTTTTTTATTATGTGCCTCGGGTAAAGGCTGTGATTCTTCAGAATGTCAGGATGATGTTCAGCAGAGAAAAAGACTTGCTTTAATTGCGTTGCTGATTGCTTATCAGGAAAATATCTCATTAGTTCTTGATAACAACGAACCAAGTCAAGTCGCCAAATTTTATTATGGCAAAATGAACCTCATGAGCGCAGAAGTGAAAGATGTTATAGTTGATTGGTTGAGAGGGTTAGGACGCACGGTTAAAATTAAACCCGCTACCATGAATGAAAAAATACTCAAAGATTGCAACTTGAAAGAAAATACACTTGATCCACTTTTATGCCAATTAGCTGTTGCTTGTCGTGGTAGTGCGCCCTGTTGGACTCTTGACTCAGATTTTTGGTGTGCCAGCCAGTTTTACTCAGAAATAAAACCGACTTGTCCACAGGAAGCGTTAATTTCAGTGAGATAACGTTGCTACCATTATTAATAAGTGGCTTTTTTTTCTTGTTCCAACGCTCCAGCGTTGGAACCCCTCTCATGACGCTTCAGCGTCACTCCCCTAAAAAAAGCATCTTATCCAACAAACATCAAATCATATTCCGCACAACACTGTTTCACTTCTTCGCTCGCTTCTGGCGAAATAAAAATACCACTGACTGATTTACCAGGTATTTGAGGTTGGATTAACTGAATTTTCCGAGGATGTGTTTTATCCAATTGCCCAAGAAAAATCATAAGGAAAGATATCAAATAAATTCTTGGAAATGTTAAAAACCAATGTAGCACTATACTTTCTGCCAAAGTGAGGTGTCCAGTATCTACCATGTGCCAGCCAATCACGGACATTTAATGCACCTCGAAAATCACCAATAGCTTCTGAGCAATTGGGATGCACTTCTTTCCAAGTCTCTAAGATTTCATCACGCAAACTGACTCTAGTTCCCTTTTGATGATATAACGTTTGGAATTTTTTATCTATTTTATTTTTCTTGATCGATCCTCTCAATGCTCGCCTTAGGTAATCAAGTCGCAATGACGCTTCAGTAGAGGCAATAATATCTAAGCTGACGATATGTTCTAGTTCTTCTTTATGGTCAGAAAAATACTGTTTAACCTCTTTTCTGATCATACCTGAAAAAGTTTCAGAAACACGCTGACCAGAAATAAGCCTATTAATCACTTCTTGTTGATAAAGATTGATGGCTTGCTCAGTTTCTTCGTACCATTCCCATATCCTTGTCAGACTGAGTTCCTCTCCTGAACTTGCAAATGTGCCACTAGACATTTTTTCGCATCACCTGTTCTAGTGCCTCGCTAAAAGACGCTTTTGTGAGTGGAAACCATAGGGAATGTACAGTTGAAACCGCTACAACCCATTGTAAATTATTTGTTTCATCGTCTGATCGAAGGAGCAACTTGAGAATGCCATCGTCTCCAATCATATCAACACGTCCTAATGCATTGACTACAATCATCCCTTTGGGTTCAAATTGGACACTTTCATAACCCACTAATAAGTTCAGTTGTTTTACTGGGTATGGCTTAAGGTAATACTCATCCAAAGTAATCGTATTATAACTCATTTTGACAATATGATCGTTGGTAAGATGAGACAACCAATCTTCGATAGTGGCATAAAGTTCATTAACGGACAACAGCCATTTTTGTTTTTTATTTTCCCACTCAATAGGGGGCTGCTGTTGTTTTTTCTGACGCAAAAAAGTGTCTAAGTTCATTTCCAAAGTATTTTTCTTTTCTTGTTCTGCTAACATAATAATCTCTCCATCATTGAATAACAAATATATTATATCACAAAAGACAGGCATTAATTCGATGCACAATTCCTTATTTCTTTGCAACTTAAAGGACTACTTATTGTGACACTTTCCAAATTTTCGTTTAAAATTCATTTTGCCAACTATTAGAGTGCAATCCATCGCAAAATAAATTTGAAACGCAAGTGGCCATGTGTCTCTACGAAGCTTTTGGAAATGCAGTGCGTCACATCAGTTAATAACACCACTGCATTAATCTGTTTATTTCGTAAAATCTGTTGTACTTAATATAACGATAATCGGTAGTCAGTCTGGCACAAAGTCGTGATATAAGTTTAAAAATATAATAAAATGAAATAGTTATAAAATTTACCACGACATTAGGACTACCTTAAATATGAATAACCATCTCCCCTTGGCAAAAAAAGAAATTCTGTCCGTCATTATATAATATGTTAATACGAATATCTTCTTTGAGTGTTTTTTATTCTCATCTATCGAAAAAATATTTTTTTAACTTATTGAAAAATAAAATAAAAATATTTTTTAGAAAAATTTTGGCAAAAAAAGAAACTTTGTCCGTTACTATAGAGTAAGTAGTTAGTAAAAATTGACAAACAAAGTAATTGTTAATTATCAAATTTAAAGGAGACAACTCATGAAACAAGCCATACGCCCTTTGTTATGGGGATGCGCTTTAGCTTTGTCTAGCCTACCAGCATCCGCTTGGCAAGTTAGTGTACAACCTGATGAAGCCGACACAGGGACTTCTCAGGTAATCGTCAGCAATGACAAAACCCAAGATAACGTAAATGTATATTTAGCGTGGTTGGATTTGGATGCAACAACAGCCAGTAAACGATTTTTATCGTGGCAATTTGGG
>JAUCGK010000149.1 GCA_030378085.1 Candidatus Parabeggiatoa sp. HSG14 | reverse complement strand
GGTGAGGGCTACCCATCAAAAACTTGATTATCAAGTTATTAAAGGGAAAAATAATATATGGATGACTCAAAAACTTCAGAAACTGATGAAATAAACGGGGAAAGTATTGCTATTATTGGGATGTCTGGCAGATTTCCAGGAGCTCAAAATATTGACGAATTTTGGCAAAATTTAAAAAATGGTGTGGAATCAATTGCTTTTTTTTCTACTCAAGAACTCCTGGCATCAGGCATTGATCCTACCCTGTTAAAGAAAGCTAATTATGTCAAAGCTAAAGGGGCATTAATAAATGATATTGCCGAATTTGATGCGGCATTTTTTGGTTTTAGTCCTAAAGAAGCGGAAATCACGGATCCACAACAACGTATCTTTTTAGAATGTGCTTGGGAAGCCTTAGAAAATGCTGGTTATAATCCCCAAACATATCCAGGTGCAATTGGGGTTTATGGTGGTGTTGGTATCAGTAGCTATTTATTACAAAACCTTCTTGCAAACCATAACCTGAGAAATACGACTGGCGATTATCAACTGCTCATCAACAATGATAAAGATTTTTTATGTACTCGCGTTTCCTATAAACTTAATTTGAGTGGCCCCAGTGTCACTGTCCAAACGGCTTGCTCCACCTCTTTAGTAGCTATCGTCATGGGTTGCCAAAATTTATTGGATTACCAGTGTGATATGGTATTAGCGGGTGGTACCACCCTCTCTTTGCCAAACAAGGCTGGATACCTTTACCAAGAGGGCATGATCATGTCTCCTGATGGACATTGCCGCGCTTTTGATGCTAAAGCACAAGGTACGGTAGGGGGTAGTGGTGTTGGTATTGTGGTCCTAAAAAGGTTAGAAGATGCACTGCGTGATGGTGATTATATCCATGCGGTTATTAAAGGGACAGCGATTAATAATGATGGTGCTTTAAAAATAGGTTATACTGCACCGAGTGTAGAGGCTCAAAAACAGGTTATTGCCGAAGCATTAGATATTGCAGAAATTTCTCCAGAAACAATTGGCTATGTGGAAACACATGGGACTGGTACTCCCTTAGGCGATCCCATTGAAATTGCAGCATTAACACAAGCTTTTCGTGCCAATACTGATAAAAAAGGCTATTGCGCTGTTGGTTCTGTAAAAACCAATATTGGACATTTAGATGCGGCGGCGGGTGTGACAGGTTTGATTAAAACGGTATTGTCACTCAAACATCATTTAATTCCACCCAGTTTACATTTTGAAACACCAAACCCAAAACTTGATTTGGATAATAGTCCTTTTTATGTGAATACTGAACTGTCTGAATGGAAAACCGATGGTTTTCCTCGCCGTGCTGGTGTGAGTTCGTTTGGGATAGGGGGGACTAATGCCCATATTATATTGGAAGAAATGCCCAATCAGAAATCAGAAATCAGAAACCAGAAATCAAATCGGTCTTGGCAATTACTACTCCTGTCTGCCAAAACAGACTCCGCACTGGAAACTGCAACGACTCAGTTAATTGAACATCTTAAACAACATCCTGATTTGAATTTTGCTGATGTGGCTTACACCCATCAAGTGGGGCGCTGTGCTTTTAACCATCGTCGTCTATTGGTGTGCCAATCGCTTGAAGATGCAGTAAATACTTTAGAAACACGAAAAGCCAAACGAGTTTTTAGTCAATTTTTTGAGGATGATGAAGCCTTTTCAGTGGTTTTTATGTTTTCTGGGCAAGGCGCACAATATGTGAATATGGGCTTAGAACTGTATCAAACGGAGTCAGTATTTCGTGAACAAGTTGACCATTGTGCAAAATTTCTTAAGCCATTGATGGGATTAGATTTACGAAATGTGTTGTATCCTACTATTCAAATCCCTGGCCCTTTTTTGGAAACGCCAACGGGGGATTTAAAACAAACCGCAATCACCCAACCCGCTCTTTTTGTTATCGAATATGCTTTAGCGCAATTATGGATGAGTTGGGGTGTACAACCTAAAGCAATGATCGGACATAGTATTGGTGAGTATGTCGCTGCATGTTTAGCGGGTGTATTTACTTTAGAGGAGACATTAACATTAGTAGCAGCACGGGGGCAATTAATGCAATCAGCTTCACCGGGGGCTATGTTGGCAGTGCCACTTTCTGAAGATGAAATTCGTCCATTACTACCTGAAAACATTGATTTATCTGCTATTAATATCCCTTCTCAATGTGTTGTATCGGGGACAATAGGGGCGGTGGGACAATTCGCAAATAAAATGGCTCAACAAGGTTTAGAATGTCAACGTTTGCAGACTTCTCATGCGTTTCATTCAGAAATGATGTCACCTATCTTGACTCCATTTTTTGAGCAAGTGCAAACCATTGATTTAAAACCGCCTAAAATACCTTTTTTATCTAATATCACGGGTTCATGGATTACTCATAGTGAGGCAACTGATCCACATTATTGGGTTAAGCATATTCGTCAAACCGTCCGTTTTGCAGCAGGATTACAACTTTTGTTGCAAAAGACGCAATATATATTGTTAGAAGTGGGTCCGGGACGCACTCTAAGTACGTTTGCCAAACGACATCCTAGTAAAACAGCTAAGCAATCAGTACTTACTTCATTACGTCATCCACAAGATAAACAATCAGACAATGCCTTTTTATTAAATACCTTGGGTCAGTTGTGGATGGGGGGAATAACAATAAATTGGTCTGGATTTTATGCCAATGAACAACGCTATCGCTTACCATTGCCAACCTATCCTTATGAACGTCAGCGTTATTGGATTGATGCTCAAGCAGTAGCTGTTGAAGATACACAGTTTCAACCGTTCACTGCAACACAACTTTGGACCTCTCTCATAGAAGCCGCTCATAAACAAGCACAACAGGGAAATATGGAATTTGACAGCCCTGATTATGCGGAAAAGTTGCAATTGATGAATCGCCTATGTACGGCTTATGTGAATATTGCATTTCAAGAGTTAGGTGCTTTTACTGATTCTACCCAAGCCTATTCTCTTGAAATACTTTCCGAGCAACTGGGTATTTTACCTTTTTATCGGCAAATGTTTCCTCGCTGCATGAGAGTACTAGTTGAACAAGGTGACTTACAACAACGAGATGATCAATTCATTGACTTTGTGCCATTGCAAAAAAAATCTTTGGATATCTTGTTAGAAGAAGTAAAAACACAATGGGCAGATAGCCATGAAAAAATAGCACTGCTTCAAGTTTGTGGTGAAAAATTTGCGGGCATACTCACGGGTAAGGAAAACCCAAGGGAATTACTTTTTACTGGTTCTGCTTTTGAACTTCTCCAAAATCTTTACCAAAGTTCTCAAGACTCTCACTATTTCAACAGCATTATACAATCCATTTTTAAACAAATCGTGAAATCATTACCTGCTGAAAGTACTTTGAGAATTTTGGAAATTGGCGCAGGTACGGGAGCAACCACAGCGTATTTATTGCCTGAATTACCAGCACAACGAACACGTTACGTTTTTACTGATGTAGGCTCTTCTTTTCTTGAGTCTGCACAACAAAAATTCAGTGACTATTCTTATTTGGAATATCGTGTGCTAGATGTTGATCAAATGCCTACCGAGCAAGGCTATAAAAACCATAGTTTTGATATCATCATAGCTGCTCAAGTGCTACACGCGACTAAAAATTTAGGAAAAACGCTGGAATATGTTCGTTCTTTGTTAGCACCTGAAGGTATTTTGTTATTGTGGGAACCTACGCAATCTGAATCAATATGCTTTGATGTTGCTTTTCCACTGTTACAGCCCTTTGAAAATGAAGATGAACTGCGTTCACAGCACCCTTTTCTTACCACAGAGCAGTGGCATGAGGGATTACAAAAATATGAGTTTGCTAAGGTGGAATCTTTTCCTCAAGTTGAAGCATCAGGGGCTCGCATTTTTATGGCCCTTGCTTCATCGGTTATGTTACCCGCATCATATTCGGCATTAAATAAGGCTAATACATGCCATCCACGACCAACAATAAGCAATACTTATGCGTCGCCCAGAAATGAAACTGAACAGATAATCGCAAATCTTTGGCAAAAATTCTTTAATATCGAAAGAATAGGTGTTTATGATGACTTTTTTGAGTTGGGTGGTGATTCATTAATGGCCGTTCAGTTAATTGCTGAATTACGTAAAATATTTCAAGTGGAATTGTCTGCCCATACTTTACTAAAGACATCGACTATCGCTGCTTTAGCTGAATCTCTTCAAACAGCATTAGCTAAAATACAGGTCGCCCATAAACAAACTTTGTCGCTTCCATTGGTTAGTATTCAAACGGGTAATTCTCTTAGACAACCTTTATTTTTGATACCGCCTGCTGGAGGACATGTTTACTTTTATCGTGATTTAGCACATTCATTAGGTGAGGATCAACCTATATATGGTTTAGAACAACTCGGTTTAGATGGAAAACAACCACTACATAGTAGCATTGAGGAAATAGCAGCTTACTATGTTAAAGGAATTCAGGCTTTTAAACCCACAGGACCATACTGTCTTGGAGGTTCTTCCTCTGGTGGTTTAATTGTTTTTGAAATGGCACAACAACTTCATGCACTGGGTCAAAAGGTGGCATTGTTAGTTATGATAGATACCGCTGGTCCTAATCAACTCCTTATCAAAGAAGAAGTTTTTAATGATGATATCAATATCTTAAAATTTTTTATAGAAAACTCTGGTGGTACTTTTTCATCTGAACATTTCAACCAGCTTGATTTGGAAAAGCAGGAACAGTATATTCTTGAACGCTTAGGGACAAATGAACAAGCTTATTTTAAACAGATCGCTTCTCATGGTATTCGTCAACTGATTCATGTTATGAAGTCAACTTGGCGCACAATAAATCACTACACTCCAGACATTTACCCTGGTCATATTCTCTTTTTCCATGCGACTGAACCATTATCTCATATACCAGTGAATGCAGAACATTTTTGGATTGATTTAGCAGCCAAAGGAATGGAAATTCATGAAATACCTGGAAATCACTATAGTATGAATTCTTCACCCAATGTAGAGGCGTTGGCAAAAGTGTTAAGGACATATTTTGACAAAGTGTGAAAATAGCTATAGAATCCCAAAAAGGTGATTTCAAAATAGCAAGAGAGCTGACAAAAACCCCTGCAATATAGCAATAGGGTTGATAAGAAAACCCCAGCAATAACAAAATCATGTAGGGATAAACAGGTGTGTTCGCTCTGATTGTGAAATTATTTATCTAAACCCCTATAAATCTTAGGTAATGCTAAACAGGTAGTGGTATAAACCTGTCAGGTTTTTTTGGAGAAATCACTACTTTTTTAGCACGACCAAATTTTAAACACGGAGAAAACCGATAATATGACAAATACTGCACCAATACTCTCAGGCTATCAGATGGTTGAAAAACTTTATGATGGTATGAACACTTTAATTTACAAAGCAAAACGGGATGCCGATCAGCAACCTGTTGTGATTAAATTTCTCAAAAGTGAGTATCCCTCCTTTGATGAAATCGTGCAATTTCGCAATCAATATACCATTGCGAAAAATCTTGATTTGTCAGGGATTGTCCAACTCTACAGCCTCGAAAATTATGGCAATGGTCTGGCCCTTATCATGGAAGACATGAATGGTATTTCTCTTTCCGAGTACACCCATTCTCAGCCATTGACTATTGATGAATTTTTTAATCTAGTCCTCCCAATAGTACAAACGTTTGAAGGTATCTATTCAGCGAGAGTGATTCATAAGGACATTAAACCACAAAATATTTTGATTAACCCAGAAACTCAGCAAATTAAACTGATTGACTTCAGTATTGCGTCCTTATTACCAAGAGAAACTCAAGAAATTCAAAGTCCTAACGTTTTAGAAGGCACTTTGGCTTATTTATCTCCAGAACAAACGGGGCGTATGAATCGGGGCATTGACTATCGTACCGATTTTTATTCGTTGGGTGTGACTTTCTATGAACTGTTAACTGGGCAACTTCCTTTTCAATCAGAGGATCAGATGGAGTTAGTCCATTGTCACATTGCAAAAATACCAACGCCACCCATTAATGTGAACCCTGCTATTCCTTCGGTGGTAAATGACATTATTATCAAGTTAATGGCAAAAATGGCAGAAGACCGCTATCAAAGTGCTTATGGATTGAGACAAGACTTAGAAGGTTGTCAACAACAATGGCAACAGAATGGCAACATCACGCCTTTTCCGCTCGGACAGCGCGATATTTCTGACCGTTTTCACATTCCAGAAAAACTCTATGGGCGAAAGGCCGAAATAACAACGCTATTAGCTGCCTTTGATCGTGTAAGTCAAGGGACTGCCGAAACGATGTTAGTGGCTGGTTTTTCAGGGATTGGTAAGACAGTTTTGGTAAATGAAGTTCATAAGCCGATTGTCCGCCAACGGGGTTACTTTATCAAAGGGAAATTTGATCAATTCAAGCGCGATATTCCATTTTCAGCCTTCGTACAGGCCTTTCAAACACTGATGCGACAACTGCTCACCGAAACGGCTACTCAAGTGCAAGCGTGGAAAACCAAAATAACGGAAGTTTTGGGGGACAATGGACAAGTCATTATTGAAGTGATTCCTGAATTAGAGCAGATTATTGGCCCACAACCCCCAGTACCAGAACTGGAAGGTAGCACTGCCCAAAATCGCTTTAATTTATTGTTTCAAAACTTCATCAACGTGTTTACCACTGTCGAGCATCCACTGGTCATTTTCTTGGATGACTTACAGTGGTCCGACTCCGCTTCTCTCAAATTGATGCAATTGTTAATGAGCCAAACAGATACGCATTATCTGTTGTTGATGGGTGCTTATCGAGATAACGAAGTCAGTCCTGCTCATCCCTTGATGTTGACTTTAGACGAAATTCGCAAAACAGCAGCTAAAGTGAATCAGTTAACCCTTGGACCACTCGAACAATCTTCTCTGAATAGTCTGATTGCGGATACACTGAGTTGTCCTTCAGAAAGAGCTAAGCCATTAACAGAACTTGCCATTCAGAAAACCCAAGGTAACCCGTTTTTTACGAATCAATTCCTCAAATTTCTGCACGAGGAGAAACTCATTGCATTCGACTTCAATAATGGTTATTGGCAGTGTGATATTGCTCAAGTGAAAGTACGCGCTGTGACTGATGACGTGGTTGAATTTATGGCGATTCAGTTACAAAAACTGCCTCAAGGTACACAAACCGTTTTGAAACTGGCGGCTTGTATTGGCAACCAATTTGATTTAGCAACACTCGCCATCGTGCATGAAAAATCTCAAGCGGAAACGGCAGCAGATTTGTGGAAAGCATTGCAAGAAGGTTTGATTATACCCTTGAATGACATCTACAAATTTTTTCAGGAATCGGAACCTGGTAAGACTACAGAAAAGGATCAACCCGTTCCCTACAAATTTCTGCATGACCGTGTGCAGCAGGCAGCCTATTCTTTGATTTCTGAAGATCAAAAACCATCAACTCATTTTAAAATTGGGCAACTGCTGAAGAAAAATACTCATACGGAGAAACTTGATGATAACATTTTTGATATCGTTAACCAGTTAAATCTTGGAATTGATTTAATTACCGCACAAAGTGAGCGAGATGATCTCGCGCAATTAAATCTGAAAGCAGGACATAAAGCAAGGGCTTCTACTGCTTATGCCGCCGCAAGTAAGTATTTAACGATTGGACTTGAACTTTTGCCCAGTGATAGCTGGCAAACCCAATATAACTTGACATTGGCACTGCATGAGTCTGCAAGCGAAGCTGCATATTTGAGTGGCTACTTTTCTCGACAAGAACAATTGGCTGAGGTAGTGCTTGCCAAAGCACAATCACTACTGGATAAAGTGAAAATATACGAAGTCCAAAATCAAGCATACATAGCACAGAATCGACAATTGGAAGCGGTAAAAATAGTATTACCGGTTTTGGAGCAGTTAGGCGTAAAATTTTCTGATGAACCTACCCAAGAGGATATTTTACTAGAATTACAAGAAACACAGCGATTTTTGGAAGGAAAACAAATTGAGACTCTGTGTGATTTACCAATAATGACTGAAGAGAACTCACTAGCTGCTATGCGGATTATGTCAAGCGCATTGGCTGCTGCCTATCAAGCTGTACCTGTTCTATTTCCGTTGATGATATTTAAGCAAGTTCAATTATCCGTCAAATATGGCAATGCACAAGAATCTACTCATGGGTATTCTTCTTACGGGCTTATTCTGTGTGGGATAATAGGAGACATTGAGAATGGTTATAAATTTGGGCAATTGGCTTTAAATTTATTGTCACGGTTCAATGCCAAAAAATTTGAGGCTAAAGTGCTTGATGGGGTTGAAGGTTTGATAAAACATTGGAAAGAGCCTGTTGGAAAAACGTTAAAACCTCTTTTGGAAGGTTATCAAGGAGGACTGGAAACAGGTGATTTTGAATTTGCTGCCTATTGTTTGCATTTATATCTTGCCTATTCTTATTTGATCGGCAAAGAACTTGTTGGGGTTGAACAAGAAATGGTTAAATATAATTCTGCCATTGCTCAACTCAAGCAAGAGACAACTCTTAATTATAATGAAATATACCAACAAGCCATCTTGAACTTGATAGGGGGAGCTGGAACTTTAGCAGGTTCACCACAGTGTTATTTAATTGGTGAAGTTTACAATGAGGAAAAAAGGTTGCCACTTCATCAGCAAGCCAATGACAAGCTTGCTATGTACTGTCTGTATTTCAACAAACTTATTCTTTCCTTTTTATTTCAGGATTACGTGCAAGCTTTTGAAAATGCAACAACTGCTGAACAACATTTAGAAGGAGCTACCGGAACGTTTGCCTTTCCGGTATTCTATTTCTATGATTCTTTAACACGACTGGCTGTGTATCCTGATGCCTCAGAGAAAGAACAACAGTCCCATCTTGTGAAAGTACGAGCCAATCAGGAAAAATTGCAGAAATGGGCACATCATGCTCCCATGAATCATCAACACAAGTTTCTTATGGTGGAAGCTGAACTGCATCGTGTGCTTGGTAAAAATATTGAAGCTATGGATTGCTATGATCGTGCCATTGCAGGAGCCAAGGAAAACGAGTATATCCAAGAAGAAGCTCTTGCCAATGAACTTGCCGCTAAATTCTATCTTGGGTGGGGTAAAGAAAAGATTGCCCAAGCGTATATGATAGATGCTTACTACGGCTACGCTCGTTGGGGTGCAAAAGCCAAAGTTGATGATTTGGAAAAACGCTATCCTCAATCACTATCATCTATTTTGACACAAGAAAATTCTTCCCAAAAAGCAACTGACATGCTGGCTTTCTTCCAGACACAAACCATTAGTGCCACTACCAGTATGGGCAATACAGATTTTCTTGATTTTAAAACAGTAATGAAAGCTTCTCAGGCTATTTCTGGGGAGGTTCATCTTGATAAATTGCTTGTAACGATGATGCATGCAGTAGTTGAAAATGCTGGGGCTGAAAAGGGATTTTTGTTATTACCAAAAGCTGAAAAGTGGGTGATTGAAGCACAATATGAAAGAGAACTTTTGCCAACCAACAAAAAAGTAAGCGAGACAACTGTGTTACAATCCATTCCGATTGAAGAAAGTTCAGATATTCCAGTGTCCATAATCAACTATGTTTCACGCACACTTGAACTTCAGGTTCTTGATGATGCCAGTGATGAAACCACCTTTTCAGCAGATCCATATATTGCCAAACAACATCCGAAATCCGTGTTATGTGCGCCGCTTCTCAATCAAAAGAAATTGACCGGTATTTTGTATTTGGAAAACAACTTGATAGCTTCTGCTTTTACACCGGATAGATTGGAAGTAATTAATTTGTTATCATCACAAATCGCTATTTCGATAGAAAATTCTCTTCTCTACGACAACCTAGAAACGAAAGTGAAAGAACGTACTTACCAACTTGAGACCCAAAAAAACGAATTAGCCAAAACACTGGAACAGTTGCAAGCAGCCCAGCAACAGTTGGTTGAATCAGAAAAA
This sequence comes from Candidatus Parabeggiatoa sp. HSG14, assembly GCA_030378085.1. Taxonomy (GTDB): domain Bacteria; phylum Pseudomonadota; class Gammaproteobacteria; order Beggiatoales; family Beggiatoaceae; genus Parabeggiatoa. The sequence continues at coordinate 3,500 of JAUCGK010000149.1, read as the reverse complement.
ATGGCCGCACTGGGTAATCTCGTTGCCGGGGTTGCCCATGAAATCAATACACCTGTTGGTGTAGGTGTAACGGCTGCAACACAACTTGATAAAATCACGGTTGATTTCGCTACTTTATATAAAAGTGGTAAAATGACACGCGCTACTTTAGAAAAATTTTTGAATTCTGCCCATCAAAGCAGTGGGCTGGTTCTTAAGAATTTAAACAGGGCGGCTGAATTGACGCAAAGTTTCAAACAAATTGCCGTTGACCAATCAAGTGAACAACGGAGAACATTTGAACTCAAAAAGTACCTGACGGAGGTATTGAACAGTTTACGCCCTAACATCCAAAACACTCAATACCAGGTTTCAATGACATGTGATGAAACTATTCAATTAACAAGTTATCCGGGCGCATTATCTCAAATTCTCACTAATTTGATAATGAATTCTATTAACCATGGTTTTCAAGAACAAAAGTTCCACGGACAAATAATGGTTGAAGGAATGGTAAAAGAGGGAGAAAAAGAAGTTATTTTGCGCTATTCTGATAATGGTAAAGGTATTCCTACCGATGTCATTGATAAAATTTTTGAGCCATTTTTTACCACCAACCGTTTACGAGGAGGAACCGGTTTAGGGCTGCATATTGTTTTTAACCTGATCACGCATAGATTGAAAGGGACTATTCAGTGTGAAAGTGTAGAAGGTCAAGGCACCACTTTTATTATTTCGATTCCAATGTCTATTTAAACCATGCCAAAATAGCAAAATTTTTTGAGTCACACCATTCTGGGCATTTTTATGTTGAGGGAGGAATGCTTCATCAAACATTTTTTTAAACCGTGCTGACTAGTAAAATCGTAGTATCTCTAAAAAAATCCGACTATTCTTTGAAAAATCGGATTTTTCAAGGTTCTAAGGATTGAACAGTACTAGAAAAGTTAAGTTTGTTTCTGTGTTGAGTATAATGTCATATATCAGGCATGGACTAAAGTTAAAGTTTTAGAAAATAATCGACATATATGAGGCAAATGTTCAAAAATGAAAAAATGCCCACCCGTAAATGATTTTATGGAAATGGGTTGCCGTGTTTCTTGTTGCCACGGTAGTAATTCAGCATGGGTCACATCTTTGTCTTTTAAGCCGTGCATAATAGTCATAGGAATATCAAAAGGTGACGTTGGTTTATGAATATACGTTTCAATGGCTTGAAAATCTGCCCGTAAAATGGGTTCAAAAAAATCCATTAATTCTGCGTTTTCTAAAATTTCACCAGGTAATCCACCTAACTTTTGAAGATAATCTAAAAAATCTTTTTTAGGTAAACCATGTTTTTGTGGTTTATAATCAACCACAGAAGGGGCTCTTCGACCACTAAAAAACAAGTGCATGGGTAGTGGTAAATCGGCATTAATCAGACGATGAGTCAATACATATCCTAAAACTGCTCCCATACTGTGACCATAAACAGCATAGGGCTGACCATTCAGATCGTTTTTGATTTGATGAAGTGTATCATCAGCTATAGCTTCTAGGTTAGTCAGTAAAGGTTCTTTTATCCTTTTTCCGCGGCCTGGTAAATCAAGCGGTTTAATATCAACAATATCAGTAATATGAGTCTTAAAATTACGATATGATAATGCATTACCACCTGCAAAAGGAAGACAATAGAGTGTTATTTTTTGTTTATCTAATAATCTGTTCATCATAGTTAATTAATTGGCCATATTCCATCTTTAACACGCGATCTGCTGTGTTGAAATAGTGATCATCATGTGTCACTGCAATAATTGTTTTTCCTTGTTTTTTTAAATCTTGCAAGATAACCTCATAAAAATATTTTCTAAATTGGGGGTCTTGATCAGCCGCTAATTCATCAAAAATATAGATAGGTTTATCTTCTAAGATAGCCGCAATAAAAGCTAAACGTTTCTTTTGGCCTGTGGACAAATTGACATTAGTAAATTTTCCATCCCTATATTTCGTTTTTTTATCCAATTCCATTAATTGCAATAGTGCTTTGAGTTTTTTCTCATCAACATTTTCTAATCCATAAAATCTATCAAATAGATGAAAATCGGTAAAGATAATAGAAAATAATTCACGATAGTTTTGGTAGGTGACTTGATCAACTTCTTCGCCATCTAAATAACAACAACCTTTTATTGGATAATATAAACCTGTTAACAATTTCAAAAAAGTGGATTTCCCACTCCCATTACCCCCTACAATAAACAACAATTCTCCCGGTTTAATAGTCGTATTAATAGGCCCTATAGAAAATAAAGATTTACCCCCTTTATCCGTATATTCAAAGCTAGCTTCTTCAATTCGGACTTCCTGAAATTTGGCGGGTGGTATTTCGGGTAATTCAGTTTCATAAGTACTAGGAATCATTGCGTCCAGTTCTGATTCCAATTTGTAGATGTTATTTAATGCCACATTGGTTCTTGACAGCATTGGCATTGCATTTACAATCATGCCAATTGGCCCTATGATAAATAAAGTAGCAGCTGTAATTTTAAAAATAACATCAGAATGAGTATGACTAAATAAGGGTACAATAAAAACAAGAACCGCCAATAAAAAATAAAAGGACGTTTCGGAAAACATAATGCTAGCAATCAACCGAATACCAACATTCACCTTAAGTTGTTCGGTTTCATTAGATATCTTTTCAACGTGCTTAAATAAATCGTCACTTTTACGGCGATTGATTTTAATTTCTTTGAAACCATCCAGAATGTGATTTAAAGCTTCAAAAAATTCAGATTCTTTCAATGTAGCTGTCTGAAGTTCTCCAGAAACTTGAGTTTCCATAGATAAATATAATAGCACAGCAATACTTAATACGACTACGGTAATAAAAAAGCTGAGTGGAGACAACCATGCGACATAGAAAACACTGAAAATCAATACCATAGCAGATTGAGCCGCACTAACAAGAATAAGCACTGTTTGAGAAATAAGATTGCTATCTTGGGTGAGTCGAAGATACATCTCTCCTCGCCCCGCATTTTCTATAAACCGTAATTCAGTTTTACGAATTTTATCAGCTACTCTAATTCGGACTTTGCGGATAGCATTTTCAATTGCTATTGTTGTTTTAGACAGTGCATATCTTTGGGAGTAAATATACAAAACAAAAGAAATGATAAAAAGGACAAAAAAACGAAACTCATTTTGTTGATTTGAAACATGTTCAGCTGCAAGATTGATAAAGGCTAATATTAAACCATTTCCAATACCTGATATGGTAGCCATAAAGAATATTCGTGCTTTGGGCGCATCAGATTCTTTGTCAAAAAAATTTATTATATTCACAAAAAAGAAAGGGAGTTGGTGTTGAGAGGCTAGAAACGAAAACAGTAATGGATATTATCCCTTTAACTCGACTATCAAGTTTTTTATAACCTATTGATTTTAAATGAGATATTATTTTAGGACATAAACATTCATTTCCTTAAAAATCAGTGAGTTACATATCTGAACATTCAAAAATGGATTGCTGCAAA
>JAUCGK010000148.1 GCA_030378085.1 Candidatus Parabeggiatoa sp. HSG14 | reverse complement strand
GGGACAATTGGATTAGCTACAGTTATTCCAATAGATTTACCTAAATTTAGTATTTTTGTTAGTTTAGCTTTACTAAAATTATCATCTAATGTAATTCCATCATATATTGCTGAAATTATTAATAGCAAAATTATTAAAATTCAATTTGTTAGATACCTGAAAGGTATTGGAGTTCCAGATTTACATCTTGAAAATATTGCAAATACTTTAATTCCCCTACCACCCCTAAAAAAACAAACCCAAATTGCGAACCATATCACCAAAATCCGCAACCAAGCCAAACAACTACGCACCGAAGCCCAAACCCAATTTCAACAAACCAAACAACAAGTTGAAGCCATGATTTTAGGAGAAACGCCATGAAGAAAATAGTTGTATTATTCATGCTTTGTACTTCCATTCAAGCAGAAGTCATCACCGACGGTTCCCTTGGTTCCCATGCTAATTTACCTGGTCCTGATTATCTTATTGGGGCTGATTTAGGCCAACAACACGGTGGAAATCTTTTCCACAGTTTTCAAGACTTTAACTTGAATAGCTTGGAAAGTGCCACATTTTCAGGGCCCAATAACGTCAATAATATTCTCAGTCGTGTCACGGGAGGAAATCCTTCAAATATTGACGGGTTAATCCGTTCAACAATTCCCAATGCTGATTTCTATTTTCTTAATCCTAATGGGATAATATTTGGCCCTAATGCGCGGTTAGATGTGCAAGGCTCTTTTCATGCCAGCACTGCTGATTATTTGCGTTTGGGAAATGGGGGTCGATTTGATGCACGTAGTCCAAGTGATAGTATTTTGACTGTTGCCCCGATTGAAAGCTTTGGTTTTTTGAGTGATTCACCGGCATCGCTATCTATTGAGGGTAGTCAACTTTCTGTACCCACTGAAAAAGCATTCTCTATTATCGGTGGCAACCTCACAATTAACCAAGCTGAATTATCTGCACCATTTGGTCGGCTCACACTTGCCAGTGTTGCCAGTATTGGTGATGTTATCCCCAATTATGATGACTTTGTTATCCCTTCATTGCGCGGTGATATTACGATGCAAAATTCTTTGATAAGTACCACTGGCGATGGTGGCGGTGCTATTTATATTCGTGGTGGTCATTTCTTAGTTGATAACAGCGAAATTGATGCGAAAACGATGGGAAAACATGATGGCGGTGTGGTTGACATACAAGCAAATAATGTTTCTTTCACACAAGGCGCGATTATTAATGGCAATACATTTGGTGCCGGTAATGGGACTGATATTAATATTCAAGCCACTGAAGCAATTGAATTTATCGGAGAAAACGATAAAGGCAGACGTACTGCAATTCTTATTCGTTCTGGTAAACGGGGCGATGACTTGAAAGAAACTATTAATATAGGCAATGCTGGCAAGGTATTCTTACAGGCTAAAGATATTGTTTTTAAAGATGGTGCTGAAATTTCCGCAACGACTTATACTAAAGGCAACGGTGGTGATGTCACCTTTCTAGCTCAAAACCAGATTAGATTCGATGGCAATGCTAAACGTGGGAGTGGAATTACTTCAATGACCACTTTTAAAGGCAAAAATGCAGGTCATAGTGGTCATGTTCAATTACAAGCCAACGAAATTTCTGCAACTAATGATAGTTATATGATATCAATTACTTCTGGTCAAGGTGATGGTGGACAGATTGAATTAACAGCAGCACAAATTAATTTGACGACTGGCAGCAAGATAACAACATCAACATACAGAAATGGACGGGCAGGCACTGTGATCCTTAAAGCCGATAAAATACAGTTTACCGGCATTAATAAAGAGGGAACTGGTAGTTATGTTTCTGTTTCTGCTAAAAAAACGAGTACCAATGATGCGGGTAATATTCTGTTAGAAGCTCAAGATATTTTGTTAGCAGAGGGTGCTTATTTAACTTCCAACTCTGTAGGGGCTGGACAAGCTGGTAACATACAAATTAAAGCTTCTGGAAAAATCACTATAACTGGTGTTGATGAAAAGGGTTGGAATAGTATTATTAGCTCCAATTCTAATCCAGAAAAAGAAGATATCATCGGTGGTAAAGGGGGCAATATCAACTTAGAAGCTGGGCAATTATTGCTGACTGAAGGGGGTGCTATCGGAGCAAGTTCTATTGCTTCTAAAGGTTTTAATAGTGGTGACAGCGGTCATATTACGATTCTCGTTAAAGGGACAATAGAAATTGCGGGTGTTAATCCTTATGGTGAAAATGAAAATGGGTTTGGTTCTGGAATTTATGCCCGTAGTAATGGGATTGAAAACAATGCTGGTAACAGTGGTAATATCGAATTAAACGCAGATACCTTAATCATCAAAGATGGGGCTGTTATCAAAAATAGCACTAACAATTATGCATCAGGTGGTCATGTAAAAATTGAGGTGGTTAAAGATGTAAAAATTAGTGGTGATGCGGATAAAATCCCATTGCAAAAACCAGCTTTCAGTCAATTGCAATATCTGCAAAAATTCTCACCCTCCCATTATAATCAATCGACCAGTGGCATTTATGCGACTTCTGAAGACCATAGTAAACAAGCTGGACAAAGCGGCAATATTAATCTTGCAACCAATCATTTAACGCTGAGTAATCGAGGAAAAATTTCTACTTCCAGTGACGGCGGTGGTAAAGCTGGAAATATTGTTCTGATAGTAAAGCAACTGCATTTGGATAAATCTTCTAAAATAATCTCAAAGAGCAATTTAGCTAACCACTATAAATTTGCTAGTTTATCTGAACGTGATGAACAAATTTTAGTGACAGGTGATGTTTTAGAAGTCGATGATATAGGTAACAGAAAGGCTGGACGTTATATTAATACTGGCAATGATTTTATCAGAATCAGTCCGGTTTATAAACTTGCGGATATGGCTGCTTTCAATGATTTTACGGAACAATACAACATCATCCATGGTGATATGGTTGAAATTGCTGACATTGGCAATGGTGGTTCAGCCCGTTTTATTTATGCTTACAATGAAACCTATAATGTCGGGGAATGGGTCCAAGCCAATGATAACGTGATATTAAAAAGTGCCGCAGAACTCAATGATTTAATTGGTTGGTTTGCCCCAGAAGACATACCATACTCTTCTGGAGAGGTTATTCAAATTGATGATATGGAAGGCGGTAAAACAGCGACTTTTATCTATTCTTCTAATGTAAAAAGCCCAAAAACAGGTAAATTATACGGACAAGCTGTCAAAATCAATGTTTTTAACATAGCAGACACTGCTATTTTAAACCAATTTGATAAAGACAATTTTGTCCAAACGGGTGACATCGCTATCCAAAACGATGGTTCAGAATTTATCTATCAAAACAACCATTGGATAAAATTTAATAATACTCATAACGTTGCTGACATTGCAGCAATGAATAAGCTCACTTTAGCTCAAATGGGTAATATTGCTCAAATTGGTGAAAGCAGCGAAATTTACACTGGAGAAAAGTGGATTCCTTTAAATCATAGCACTCAGATTGCTGTTGCTAATTTAGATGAGCTTAATAAGCTTGCTGCTAAAGAGGGTGATTTAATAGGTGTTAATGATGTTCAAAGTCAGTATGAACATTTTTTCTATGTGGAGGGTGAATGGATAAAGCAAATTAAAGGGGGAGATGCTGGGAAAGTGTCGATTACTGTTGACAATATTCAGGTATCCAATAGCGAAATTTCCACTGAATCTGTTAGTGCTGGCGGTGGTAGTATTGTCATAAATACCAATGATTTAGTGTTCTTAAATAATGGAAAGATTACTGCTAGTGTCAAAGAGGGTGCGGGTGATGGTGGTAATTTGACCATTTCTAAACCGCATTTTATTGTGTTGAAAGAGGGTCAAATTACCGCTCAAGCGTATGAAGGACAGGGTGGTAATATTCATATTGTTTCTGAACAGTTTATCAAATCCCCTAATAGTTTAATTAGCGCGTCTTCCAAATTGGGTTTAAATGGTGAAGTTAGGATTGATTCTCCTGACGTAGATATGGAAGGTTTTTTGGTTGTATTGCCGGGGGGATTTGTGGAAGCACAATTAAAGCAATGTACCAACGAAGAAATTGAAAATCCCAATACCTTCAAAGTTGACTTGGTTCGTAAGAAAGTACTGCCTTTTGAAAAATTCTTAAAATCGGAATAAAGTTGTATTCCAACTATTTTTCATTAAAACGTAAATCAACCCAACCTTTGCTAACTAATTCCATTATCCAATTCAAGGTACATTTTATCCAAGGTTCGACTTCCTTTGCTTTTTGTTTAGCTATAATTACAATAGCTTTGGTACTAAAACCAGACATTTCAAGAATAACTTCTCTTACATGAGGCGATAATTCATTCCATTGCCAAATCATTGCTTGTGGAGATGAATTATCGAAGCTTAAACCCAATTGTTTAAGACAATGGAAATTCTGGGAGGGTTGCATCAATTTTTTCCATTAAGTCAATGGTTTGTTCTAAAGCAGCTAGAATATAAAAATAATGTTCACAATCCTCATAACTTAGTTCTCTACCCTTTCTGTCTTTGAGCCATTTTTGACAGACTTGATAACCACCAATATGAAATTGCCAAACGTTTTCTTTGATGTTATCAAAATATTGAGTTTTGTTGATATAGACTTTTTCGCTTTTGTAAGTGATTTTTTCAACCAGATTATCGCCTTCAATCGGGTAGCTGCTTTCCGTTTCGATATCCGCTTCCATCAGATGAATAGTTACCAGTTGTTTTCCTAGTTTGGCGAGTTGTTTGAATAGCTTTTTGTCGCTGGTTAAGGGCAAACGGGGGAAGTCGATTTTTAGAAATTCGGCGTAGCGTTGGCGATAAGTTGGGCTGTGGAAAATGGCGTACATGTAATGAAAAATGTCTTCGGGGCCAATTGTGGTTTTTAAATTGCCTGTGCCGTCGTCTATAAATTTTAGGTTTAGACGGGTTTCTACGTCTTTGATGAAGTTGGGAGCGAAATTAGGTTTGCGTTTGGTTGAGGTGGAATCTAGGAGATCGTTTTTTTCTGTTGGGTAAATGTAGAGAGGAAAAATGCTTCCAGAACCAAAACTACCCGCTGTGCCAGTTAAATTAAATTCAGTAATAAATTTTGAAATAAGTATATATTGCCAATTTCCTACACATTGTCTAGCTGTAATCAAGCCCAAGTTACTACCTACTAACATATGTTGCATAACATCACGTCTTGGCATACAAAGAAAACCTCTTGATTTTCCTGTATAAAAAGTGTATCTAACATCAAAAGGACGATACAAAATAGATGTAATCAATGATTTTTTTAATTCATTTTCACGAATATCAGCTTGGGCAAGAGTAATTTTCCAATCTCTTGTGTCTTTACCTAATTGATATTTTTCTCTTGCCTCTTCAACATCCAAATTAACAAAGTCTTGAACCACTTCAAAAACTTGCTTTTTTGATGGATGAATGGTTAATTTATCTCTGGCTGTGTATAAACCAGCATTATTAACCGGCATAGCTTCTGTAATTTTCCACCCCTTTTCATATTCTCCCAATAATTCTGTATTCTGAGGAATAAACAAATAAAATGGAGACTGTGGCTTTAATGTAGTCCACTGAGTTGTGGTGACATCTTGTTCTTCTAACCAATGATATTTGCCATCACGCGCTCCCCATAAATCAGCATGAAATATTTTAGCTGGTTTATTATCATCGCTTTGACGATGTTTTATTAACAGACTGATTGCAACTCCTTGCTGAATATCAAACACATTTTTATCAACACTCCCATCTGGAGATTTTTCCTTCTTTTTTGCATTACCATGTAAATCCAATACATAGATTTCATCAAAGCTGGTTAGTAAATGTTGTCGCATTCCTCTAAACGTTGGATTATCCAAATAACCATGATTCGTGATAAAAGCTAATATGCCATAACCTGTCTGTTCAATTCGCCATTGTGCAAAACGAATAAATTTCACATAATCATCTTGTAAACCCTTTGGATTTCTTTCTTTTAAAGGTTTACCATCCACTTGATAATAATCACGAATTAATTGACTAATCCAATCACCTTTGTTCAAAGAATCATAAGAATAAGGCGGATTCCCCACAATCACCATTACCGGCGAATCTTGTTTAACCACACTGGCTGCCAGTCCTTCATTAACTAACCACTCCGCAAAAGGTAAAGCCGGCGTATTTCCCTTTTCAAAAGCATCCTCCAAACTATTGGTTAAAAAAATCTGTAATCGTTCATCTGTGTCAAACTCATATCCCATTTCCTGTAATTGCAAACCAAGTTTCATGTGGGCAACGGTATAAGGAGCCATCAACAATTCAAAGCCATGCACTCGCGGCAATAAATGTTCCGTCACATAAGTTGACCACATTCCCTTGTTTTTTCTAAATTTAGCAAAAATTTGATTAAACAGCGCATACAAAAATGTACCGGTTCCTACCGCTGGATCCAAAATTTGTACTTTATGCAACCCCGATTCTAAACGACTACTATCCGCTAATCCATTTCGTAGCTTAAATTGTTGCTTTAACAACAAATCCACCGAGCGCACAATATACGAGACTACCGGCTCCGGTGTATAATAAACCCCCCGCATTTCCCGCATACTGGGATCATAATGTTTCAAAAACGTCTCGTAAAAATGCACAACAGGGTCTTCTTGCCGTGTTCTTTTACCAAAATCTTCTAAAATTGCGGCAATGTCGGCATGATTTAACACCGTCACCAAATGCTCAACAGCCCAAATTAAACGTTCATCTAATTCCACTCCTACAATTTGACTAAATAAATTACGTAAAAATGGATTGGTTTTTGGCACATAATGCCCTGCATGAATTCGCGAAAATGGCTGACCTAATGCACTACACTTCGCCGCAAACAAACCATAACACACCGTTTGAGCGTACATATCGGCAAACTCTTCAATCGTCAAACTATCCATTAATACCTGACGAAAACTCTCAAACTGATTATGTAAGTTCCCTGTTTTTTCTTGCTCATAAGCCTTAAGAATCGACTCACGTATCAAACGCGCAATCTTTGCCATTCTAGCCGCTAACTCTTCGGGACTACGTATTGTTATCACTTGAGCATGAATAAAAGTATCAAGCAATTGCTCAAAAGCAACAAAAGATTCAGGTAACGGTTTTAAAGTGCCAGATTTATCAACTTCAGCCAAGCGTACTGTCATTTCGGTTTGATATTCACTTTCTACAAACCAACGAAATTCTAAATAATCGGTTAAAATAAGATTATGCAAAGAGTCTAAATAACGCTTTAGCTGTTCAGTTTTTAAAGTGTTATCTAATGATATGCCGATATCTTTAGCCTCAATATAGCCCAACGGCACATTATCGGCTTGTTTATCCAGTATTACTAAATCCGGCGAGCCACACGCAATCCGTTTTGGCTCATTAATGACATTAATAGAGGGATATAAGGTTTCTAATAAAGTCACCAATGCGGGACGGTGAGTATGTTCTTTGGCGATACCAGTGTTGAGATGGGTTTGAATTTGCTTTAGATATTGATGAATTAGGTTATCCATAATATAATTACCACAATTAGTTCTGGTGATTAGGAAATTGCTAGATTTAATAATATTAAAAATATTGAATTAAAGCAACTGTCATTTTTATTTTTGAAGTAAGTAAACATACAGGTGTATAAACATTATGAAATCACACGCTTTTTTAGCAATCTTGTTATTAATCATTAGCTTATCTATCAATGCTGAAATCACCACCGATGGTTCCCTTGGCTCCCGTGCCAATTTACCGGGTCCCGACTATCTCATTGGAGCAGATTTAGGCCAACAAATGGAAGGTAATCTTTTCCATAGTTTTCAAGACTTTAATTTGAATAGTTTGGAAAGTGCTACCTTTTCTGGGCCAAACAGTGTTCAGAATATCCTCAGTCGTGTAACCGGTGGCAATCCATCCAATATTGACGGGTTGATCCGTTCGACAATTCCCAATGCGGATATGTATTTTCTTAATCCGTATGGGATCATGTTTGGAGAAAACGCTAAGTTAGATGTACAAGGGAATTTTCATGCCAGTACTGCGGATTATTTGCGCTTGGGAGATGGAGGGCGATTTGATGCGCGTAATCCGAATGATAGTTTGTTGACTGTTGCGCCAGTGGAAGCGTTTGGTTTTTTAACAGATACACCAGCTAAAATTACCACCCAAGATAGCAAGTTATCCATTTCTACTGGTAAAACAATGTCGTTGATTGGTGGTGATTTAAATTTGAGTGGTAGTACACCACCAGTCATGCTAAATGAGACTGGTTCAGTGGTAATACCTTCTAGTTCTGTGATGTTTGCAAATTCAGGACGTATCAACTTTGCGAGTGTGGCTTCTGAAGGAGAAGTCATCCCCAGCTCGTTAGGATTAAATTTAGGCGATACTAAGGGAGGTCTGATTAGGATTGATAAATCTGTAGTAGATGTCAGTGGTCAAGGGGATGGGAGTATTTTTATTCGCGGCAAAAATTTATTGGTGACAAATAGTAGCCAAATTCAAGCCAAAAAACAAGTATTATCGGAAAATAGCCCGAAGTTGCCTAATGATAATGGTAGCCAAAAAGTTAGCATTGATATTGAAGTAGAAACATTATCCTTCAATAATCAAAGCTATATTTCTGGAGATTCTTTTACAATGGAAAATTCTGGCAATATTGTTATTAAAGCCAATGAGATATCCTTTCAAAATGGTAGTTGGATTAGTAATCGAGTATTTTCGACCGGAGATTCAGGAGACATAACATTAACCGCAGATAATATCCTTTTGGAAGATGGTGGTATCGGTACCCTAACCTATCATAAAGGAAATGCTGGGGATATTCATCTTAGAGCGAATGAAGTAGTTACAATCACGGGTGCCGATAGTAAAGGGGGTTGGCAGAGTGGACTCGTGTCACTATCATCCTATGATAGAACTCATGAAAATGTAATTAGTGGCTCTGGTGCCGGTGGCGATATTGTTTTAGAGGCTATAGAACTCATTCTTACCAAAGGAGGACAGATTAAAAGTGGTATAACTGTAACCGGAGAGACGCAAACTCAACAAGCTGGTAATATTGATATTCGAGTATCTGGCAGTATTAGGCTTTCTGGTGTCAATCCGTATGGTGAAAACGAAAATGGTTTGGGTTCTGGTATTACGGCTAGTTCTAAAGGGAGCAATGCTGGCAATGCTGGGACTATTTCTTTAGCTGCTAATGCGTTATCTATTACAGATGGAGCTACGATTAGTGCAAGTACTTCAGGTCGTGGACAAGGTGGACATATTAATCTCAATATTAATGGACCAATCTCTATTTCTGGAGATTCAGCCCATATTAAGTTAAAAAAACCAGAATATAGTCAATTAGTATTTCAAGAAAACTTTCCCCATCAAAAGGATAGAATATCCATGAGTGGTATTTATGCTAATTCATTCAGCAATATCAACAATGCCGGTAATGCTGGCGATATTAATATACAAGCTCATCAAATTATTTTGGGAAATAATAATGGGGTAGCAACAGAAACCACGAATGCTACGGGCGGCAATATTAATATAGAAACGTTCAGGCTAATCTATTTACAAGGAGGTGTCATTGAAACCAGTGTGAATGGTGGGATTGGCGATGGTGGTAATATTACCATTGAAAACCCTATTTTCGTTGTCTTAAATAATTCGGAAATTCATGCCCATACAGAAGAAGGTCATGGTGGAAATATTCAGATTAAAGCTGAACAGTTTGTTTCTTCTATTAATAGTAGTATAGATGCTTCATCAAAATTAGGGATTGATGGTGAAGTTAATATTGATTCTCCCACTGTGGATATGAATGCGTTTATGGTGATATTGCCAGGTGGGTTTGTGGAAGCACAACTGATACAGTGTACCAATGAAGAAATTGAAAATCCCAGTACTTTCAAAGTTGACTTGACTCGTGATATGAGGAAAGAATTGCCTTTTGGAAAATTTCTCAAATTGGAACCTACAAGGACTGGACAATAACTACAAGGATTGCAATAATTTTCTGGTTCCCACGCCTTTGCTGCAATGCCATTAAGTTAAGGGCAACCATATTCGAGGCTTCAGTTTTTGCGCGCAAAAACTTTTGCCTCGAAGGTTTTTGGAAGTTATTTTTCTGAATGTCTATAGACTATCAAGTTTTTAAAAGGTTGATTATTAAGCGAGAGACGCAAGCATTGCGTCTCTACCAAACTCCATATTCCATCAATATGTAGAGACGCGATGTTCGCGTCTCCAATGCTCGCATCTCACTCATGGATTTCATTGTCACAATAAAAGAGTATAACGATGAAAACTCTCCTTTAAGAACGTTCCGCGTCCTGTTACCGCAAAAAACACCAACAGTTAGGAAAAATTCCTGCCTCCCTACACTACTTCTCAAAAAATGCATTTAAACCTTCTTCTAAACCTTCTTTATCTTTCCACTCTACACAATGAGCATCGACTCCTTCCTCCCAAAAGGTACATCTTTCAGTCGTTAATACGGTGAGTTCAATGCCTTCCCGATACCAAGAAAGGGGAACACCTAACTGTTTTCGAGGGGGGTGTTCTGATAAACCCATATTATCAGTAAGATACAATACTTGCTTGATTTGTTCAGATTGATAACTCATATAGGAATCCACAAGTTCTAAATCATCCAACGCATTTAAATCTGTAGCACTGAACTGAAGTTGTCTCATTTTTTCCTTGAGAGTATCAGAAGTGTTATCAACACTCAAGGTTGGTAACTCCTCACTACTGAGTATCGGATTAGTCAATTGACGACCTGATCCAATCGCAACTAAAATAAAAGACGGGTTAACTTCTTTCATTTCTTTGAACACATTATAAAGACTTTCTTGAATCACTTTTCCCATTCCTTGGGAATCAAAATTAACCGATAGAGAAACAACAATTAATTTGTTGTCTTGTTTTTTACTGAGAAAAATGTCGGCGGGAGTAATCCTATAAATTTCATCGGTAGTAAATGAACAAATAGCACTATAATTCTCTCCACTTTCTGTGGGTTCTTCACAACTAGAGACATCTAATTTCCCCAATTCTTTCGGCCATTTAAGGGTAATCTGAGCATTTGGTTTAGGTGGTTTTTTGATGTGATAGGTGTTGCCATCTACAAATGAGCAGATTGAAGCATAGCCTTGGTTTATTCCTTGCGCTTCTCCACAACCTGTCACCATTAACTTGCCTAATTTTTTTGGCCAAACAAGTTTAACTTGTACTGTGTGAGCATCACTCTTTGATGTAAGTTGTTTTTTCACCAACGCATTATGTTTAATCGAAAATTTAACGGTGGTTTCAGCAAGCTTTACGTTTGTAGTATAAGGAAATCCTCGTAAAAACATGGCTTGTTTTTTCTCAAAAATTTGCTTCACCAATACACCAATTGGCCTACTATGGTAAGGTTTAGTAGGATTCACAGATTCTTCTGTAAAATTTCCAAACCAACAATCCTTATTTCGTTGTTCCTTGAGGTAGTTTACCAGATTATAACGTTGTTCTTTGGCAACCTTCAATGTTACCGTTGGGTAAAAATAAGGCATTTTCAAAATAGTCTCACTAAAGCCCTTAAAACCAGGTGTACAAGCAGGTAAAAATTTATTGAACTCGGCTGTGGGTAATCTTGGCATCATCATTATCTTTTGATTTTTCTCATTAATGATATAAGGAACAATACTGATTTTTACCTCTGTTTGTTTCAAGCCCTGTTTTAAGTGCGTTGCATTCTCATCTAACAGTTGCTCCCATGATTGCGTGCGAATACTGGTTAGATTAGGATGTAGGATAACACCAATGCCTTTTACAGTTGATTTCTTGCTCACCATGATGTGTTTTTTATTCAAACAATTTTTTAAATCAATAGGTTGTTTGAGTAATTGCAAATTAGTCGGTATCCAATCCCGCCTTAATTCAGCAGTTTTAGGTATTTCGGTACACCCAGGCACCGTTAATGGCATTGATAATAAATAACCAATAATGAGGGGAGAAATGATTTTGTCCATTTGTATTTCTTAACTTTTTTCTTAGGTTCGATAAACAAAGCTCTGTTTGGGGTGAAGTTCATTACGCAAGGATTTCCCGAAATCAATATTAATGAACAGAACAATGTTTTGTAAGTTTTGCAATAGCCGCAATTAATAAATTATATTGAAAAATATTATATTTTTACAAACTTTGATTTGATAAATGAATTACCAATAAATCTATGATAAATGGACTCCTTACAGTCTTCTTGATTTTTGCTATAACGCCATGAAATTATTGACTAAAAAAATGGACATTTATTCAAGAAAACTCTATTGAATTTTGATAAAGTCATTTTAGGTATAAATTTTGCTTATTAATTATTTTTTATTTTAAATCAGTAGGTTACTTAATTTAAATTAAGTATTGAATTGATAGTAAAATTTAAATATATAATTAAAAAATTCATATACTTCAACTAACTTATTGATTGTAAAAATAATAATGTTATGTCCATTTTTGAAAAAGAGTGTAAGGAGTCTGATAAAAATATTATAATTCATAATAAATTTTGACTTGACAAATAAATAAAATGAATTGTAAAATTTTAAATCATTGATAATACCTGATTTAGTGAATATATTCCAAACATTCAAGAATTTCGGATTTTTAAAATGCGATGTCAAAGTAGTTATTTCGTTCATTATCGTAGTGATTTCCCGAAATGATAAAAACCGAAACCTGAACATCTGAAACATAAATACCACTCAAATTTATGCATCAAGCAAAAATAATGTGTTAATGTTAGGCGGAACAAATATATGCTGGATATACAATTTCCACTGAAAATCAAGAGTCAAGATATACCATCATTGAACCATAGTTTTATCTGTTCAAGGATATTGCGCCAATTATTTGATAACAAAGCTATAGAAGCTTTGACTGAATTAACATTAGATATTGGCAATGGAATAACGCCTGATATTTGTATTTATCCATCTGAAATAATACACCCTAACTTTTCAAGGGACATAACCAGAATGCAACAAATACCAACAGTTGCAATTGAGGTTATTTCAGCAAGCCAAAATATCCAAGATGTTTTAGAAAAAGCAGAACAGCTTGTTAATGAAGGAATCAAAGCGGTATGGACAATTGAACCATATACAAGAACAGTATTTGAAACCAAAAAGAATAAAGAAGATATTTTATCTGCTCAAATTGCTGAATTTGACAACATAAAGATTGATTTTTTGACAACATAAAGATTGATTTTCAGAAAATTTTTGGAACACAAATGCAAAAACCAAAGGAATCAAAAGGGCAGAGTACTTGAATTTAATGTAGTGACTGGAGTCCAAACCTTTAGGTTTGGGCTTTTCATGAAGACAAGATAATTATGACTTGGTTTGATTATACAATTATAGTTTTTCATATAAATAACTGATGTTACGCACTGTACTTCAAATAATTTTAGGGACACCCCCCTAACCCCCCGTACACGGGTGGAACCAAACATCATTTGACACTTTGCTTTAATTTTTCTATTTTGGGACTTCCCCC
>JAUCGK010000147.1 GCA_030378085.1 Candidatus Parabeggiatoa sp. HSG14 | reverse complement strand
AATTTGCAGATATGTACGCGCAAACAGTATGCTATGGTTTGTTTGCGGCAAAGTGTAGTGCATTAGCTCAACCATTTACGCGGATTCATGCGGGACATTATGTGCCAAAGACTAATCCATTTTTACGCAATTTATTCAGTCAGATTGTGGGAGTGGAATTAGATGAGCGTTTGGTGTGGGCAGTTGAGCATTTGGTGACGGTATTAAATCATGCCGACATTGCTGCGATTTTAGCAGATTTTGGCAAACGAACCCGACAAGAAGACCCTGTTGTGCATTTTTACGAGACATTTTTGAAACATTATGATCCGAGTATGCGGGAAATGCGGGGAGTTTATTATACACCGGAGCCAGTAGTCTCGTATATTGTGCGCTCGGTGGATTTGTTATTAAAGCAACAGTTTAAGCTACGAAATGGATTAGCGGATAGTAGCCGTTTAGAATCAGGATTACATAAGGTACAGATTTTGGACCCCGCTGTGGGAACCGGCACATTTTTGTATGCAGTATTTAATCAAATTTTTGCTAAATTTAGAAAAAACAAGGGAATGTGGTCAACTTATGTGACGGAACATTTATTGCCGCGAATACATGGTTTTGAATTATTGATGGCTCCTTATACCGTTGCCCACATGAAACTTGGCTTGCAGTTGCAAGAAATGGGTTATGAGTTTGATTCTGATGAACGATTACAGATTTTTTTAACCAATAGTTTAGAAGATGCTTTTGAAAAGGGAAACACGCCAACTTTACCTTTTATGGAATGGTTGGTTAACGAGGGACTTGCAGCCAGTGACGTTAAACAAGATTCGCCGGTGATGGTGGTTGTGGGGAATCCGCCTTATTCTGGGCATTCTGCTAATGTTGGGGAATGGATTATTGGTTTGTTGAAAGGGGTTGATGGGCGCAATAATGAAGCTAAAACCGCTAATTATTTTCAGGTTGATGGCAAGCCGTTAAAAGAGAGAAATCCTAAATGGTTAAATGATGATTATGTCAAATTCATCCGTTTTGCCCAATGGCGAATTAATACAACGGGTTATGGAATTTTGGGTTTTGTAACCAATCATGGTTATTTGGATAATCCCACTTTTCGAGGAATGCGTCAAGCATTGATGCAGGATTTTGATGAGATTTACCTACTTGATTTGCATGGCAATTCTAAAAAGAAAGAGAAATGTCCAGACGGTAGTGTTGATAAAAATGTGTTTGATATTCAACAAGGCGTGGCTATTGGAATCTTCGTTAAACATAAATCTAAACGGACTGTCAAAATATTTCACGCTGAACTATGGGGAGAACGTAAAGGTAAATATGCTTGGTTAGAAGAACAAGATGTTAAATCAACAGATTGGAAAGAATTGAAACCTACTTCACCGTTTTATTTGTTTGTCCCTCAAGATGTTGCCTTGCGAAAGGAATATGAACAATATTGGAAAGTAACCGATATAATGCCAGTTAATGTCTTAGGTTTTCAGACGCATCGTGATGATTTTGCGATAGCTTTTGAACAACAAACTATTGAAGAACGTATTTTAGAAATGCGCGATCCAAAAATTTCCGATAATGAAATCATGGAAAAATATAATTTACGTATTGGCAATGGCTGGAAATTAGAACAAGCTAGAAAAACCATACAACAACTAGATGATTGGGAAAGAAACATTATCTCATGTTTGTATCGTCCTTTTGACTCTCGCTACTGTTATTTTAGCAAAATTATCATGGATAGACCAAGAGGTGAATTGCAAAATCATGTTGCTTGGAAAGATAATATTTGTTTATTGGCTATGAGGCAAATGATGGACATTGTTCCATATTCTCATTTTCTAGTCAGTTCTTTGCCTAATATTGATAGAAGTTTTGCGTGTTCAAGAGGAGCAGCTTCTGTTTTTCCCCTCTACATCTATCCAACAGAAAAAGACGAATTTCTTAACGGTAATGGCAAACCTAAACCAAAGAGAAAACCCAACTTCGCCCCCAACTTCATCAAAGATGTAGAAACCCGTCTAAACCTAAAATTCATTGACGACGGCACAGGCAATTTAAAAACTACAATTGGCCCCGAAGACATTTTCCATTACATGTACGCAGTCTTCCACAGCCCAACTTATCGCCAACGCTATGCCGAATTTCTCAAAATAGACTTCCCCCGTTTACCCTTAACCAGCGACAAAAAGCTATTCAAACAACTCGCCAAATTGGGAAAACAATTGGTAACAATTCACTTAATGGAAGCTGATATTGAGACAGAAAGCAGTTATCCCATCGAAGGCGATAACCTGGTTGATAAAATCACTTACAAAAGCGAAAAAGTCTACATCAACAAAACTCAATATTTTGATAACGTCAAAGAAAATGTTTGGCAATTTCATATTGGTGGCTATCAAGTCTGTCAAAAATGGCTCAAAGACAGAAAGGGTAGAGAACTGAGTTATGAGGATTATGAACATTATTTTTATATTCTAGCCGCTTTAGAACAAACCATTGACTTAATGGAAAAAATTGATGCAACCCTCCCTGAATTTCCCTTGTCCTGAACAATTGGATTTAAGCTTCGATAATTTATCTCCACAACCAGTGATTTGGCAATGGAATGAATTATCGCCTCATGTAAGAGAAGTTATTCTTGAAATGTCTGGTTTTAGTACCAAAGCTATTATATTTTGAACGTTCAAGTTTTCGGATTTTAATACCTGACAGGTTTTAAAAACCTGTCAGGTCTGGCGTGCGTCTTTAGTATATTCTCATAATCCGAAAACTTGAACGTCTGAAGTATATACCTAAACAAAACGCAAAGGAAGTCGAACCTTGGATAAAATGGGGCGCATTCCCATTTTCCAGGTCATTAATGTAACGGTGGACGCATTTCTATTTTCCCGCTTATAACCTAACGGAAAACCCCGAAGGGGTTGAATGTGAATAGCCCCAGGTGAAACCTGGGGAGGGAAGCCAAAAAAACCTCCCAACCCCGATAGGGGTTGAATGTCATCTCGTTTGAAAGAAAATGAGGACACCGAAGGGGGTTGGAGCGTTTTGTCCCCCCAGGTTTCACCAGTGACTCTTAATATTCAACCCCTTCGGGGTTGGGTTTGGAGCGTTTTTTTTACCCCAGGTTTCACCTGGGGCTATTCACATTCAACCCCTATCGGGGTTAGAGCATTGGAAGTAACATTAATTACCCTGAAAATGGGAATGCGCCCGATAAAATGTACCTTGAATTGGATAATGGAATTAGTTAGCAAAGGTTGGGTTGGTTTGCGTTTTAATGAAAAATAACCAAGGTTAAAACAATTACTCAGGAATAATGCTACCCTTGGAATGAGGATTTTATTAAATCCTGAGTACTTATTTCAATTTGAGGAATTTTCCAAAAGGCAATCCTTTTCTATCACGACTTAAATCGACTTTAAAAGTACTAGGATTATCAATCTCCTCCCAAGTACATTTCCTCAACTGAGCTTCCACAAACCCACCTGGCAATACCACTAAAAACGCATTCATATCTACAGTGGGAGAATTAATATGAACGGAACCATCTAAACCCAATCTTGAAGAAGCACTGATTAAACTCTCAGGTGATTTGAGAAACTGTTCAGCCGCAATGCGGATATTACCACCATGTCCAACATCCGCTTGAGCAATAATTTTTCCTTTATCCATGGCAACAAAAGTAGGATTTTCAATGCTAATATCACCACCTTGACCTCTACCCGTACCAACACTGGTGGTAATATCGCCCTCACGCAAATAGAGTAAATTGGGTACATTGAAGGTAATATTACCGCCACCACCGCCACCAAATGTTTCAGTGGTTATTGTGCTTTGATTCAAACGAATGTCACTCACCCGAATGCCAATATTACCCGCATCACCCATACCACGATGTTCACCGGTAATTTTGACACCATTTTGTAACGAAAGTCGTCCTGCTTCAATATCAATGTTGCCAGCACTTTCTGGTCCAAGATTAATAACTGCTGCACTTATTTTACTTGGACCAATTAAATCTTCTGGTATAACGCCTAGTACTGGAAATAGCCCACCAATTTGTTCATTGACGAAATCATAAAAGAAAAACTGGCTTTCATCTGCTTGCCCAGAAAGATGAAGACTATCCAGTACCTTAATATTAATAGCTCCAGATTTACCTAAACCCAATGTAGAAATGTTGATATTACCACCATTGAATAATTCAAGATTGTTTGCCTCAATAGTAATGTCCCCTGCTTTCCCTTTACCGGGGCCAAATCCAGACGAATTGATTGAGCCAACCTCAGATAATATTATGTTATCTGCATCAATATAGATTGAACCACCATTACCCAAGCCTATTGTCGTAGAAATAATGGCTCCTCCCTGAATAACTTCCAAATGTTCGACCTTTAAATTGACTGAACCAGCATTACTTGTGCCTATAGAAGCAACATTGATTTGAGCCTGATTTTCTATGATTAAACGTTTGGCTTCAATATTTATAGTACTTTCTATCGCATCCAATTTTGAAGTATTCGATATAGAAGAAATACCACTTGCATTGCGAGTTATAATACCCGCATTACTTGTAATTGTTATATCACTGAGACCAGATAGTAGAATTTCATTCGCTTTTATCGTGAGATGATTACCTTGCCCAGAACTCCAAACATTAGAACTAATTTGCGAACCATCCCTTAGCTCTAGCCGTTCAACCTCTATCATTATTGGAGCAGTTTGCCAGGAACCAAGAGCTTTACTAACTATATCAGATGTTTCAGTCAATTTTAATTGACCAGAAAGCTTAATATTAACGCCTTTTCCGGCTCCTGGATCAGTTTCATCAGCATTTCCTCCATAGGTATTCGCATCAATAAATCCTCGGTTTGCCAATAGCATATTTTTGCCCCTGATAAGTACTAACCCCGCTTGTTTACCGTCAACATTTAAAATATCAGCATCATCACCAACTTCAAGCTCACCTCTTCCAAACAGAGAAATATTACCTAAGTCGTCAAAAGACGAAACGAGTAAGTCAGATTCAAGTAAAACGACTTCACCTTGAGAAGCAACACTGGCAATTTTTATGTGACCACCATTCATTCCACCGCCACCAGCCAATAGATTTGCTTGTTCCATCAGAATATTTCCTCCCACAATGGTAATTTCGGATGGCAAATGTAATTGGCTACCTTGAAAGTAAATAGGGCTAGGATTATCAGTTAAAAAACCAAACGCTGTAATTGGCGCAATAGTCAATAAGCTATCACTTGGATTACGCGCATCAAACCGCCCGTTTTCTCCCAATTGCAAATAATCGGCAGTGCTAGCATGAAAACTACCTTGCACATCTAATTTAGCATTGGGACCAAACATTATCCCATACGGATTAAGAAAATACATATCCGCATTAGGAATTGTTGAACGGATTAATCCGTCAATATTGGAGGGATTTCCTCCCGTAACTCGACTGAGGATATTTTGAACCGTGTTTGGTCCAGAAAAAGTGACACTTTCCAAGCTTTGCAAGTTAAAATCTTGAAAACTATGGAAAAGATTGCCGTCCATTTGACGGCCTAAATCCGCCCCAATAAGATAATCTGGGCCAGGTAAATTGGCACGGGAGCCAAGGGAACCATCAGTGGTGATTTCAGCATTTATGGATAAACTGATGATTAATATAGGAATTATTAGTAAAGGTGGTGATTTCATTGCTTTCTCCAAAAATGAATTACAGAAATTATATTTTATGAACGATTAAAAGCAATGACAAGGATTCTATTTTGTTTGGGAGGGATTGAGTCGAGCAGATTTTTTGAGGAGGATTTGCGACTGATTTGGTTTAAAAGTTATTTAAAACCAATTTGTTATATTTAAGCAAATTTTGTACCTTTTTAAAACAATAACTACAGGGATTACATTTTGGAAAGGATTAAAACCTTGAACTACAAAGATTGTATATAAAAAAGGATTAAACTGAAGTATTACTTCAATCCAATCCCTTATTATAAGCAATCCCTGTAGTTTGCTTTTTTTTAAATAACTGCTCTGGTATAATGCTATTTTCTCTTTCTTTGGATGACTTTGTTATAGCTGATGCTGGTTTATAGCATTTCCCGATTGCGTCAGGTACAAGTCCCCTCCTCAATTTAAGGAGGGGATTTAGGGGAGGTTGTACTTTATTCAATCGGGAAACGCTATACAACCCATTTGATAGGCAATTTGTGGATGATGTGTTGTGCTTTTTCCTTGTTACCTTTATAAGAACACTGGAGTCCAAACCTTCAGGTTTGGGCTTTCCAAAGCTAAAGCTTTGGACTCCATATTACCTTACCTGCTAGGTTTTAAAAAATGGGCAGGTTTATAATCGGAGATTATTTTTCTGAAAAAATACTTTTCATTGATATTTTAAAATATTCTATCGTGGTTTCAAACTTAAGAAATTTGTGTCCATCGCTATGCCAATTACTTATATAAATAGACAAAGAGATATTCATTATTTTAAGGCTGTAAAAACCAAGCGCGGTAATTACCGTTATTACGTTACAAAAAAAACTGACAGAGAATTTACTGGAAGAACTTCCTGATGGCTTTGAAATTTATGAGCATCCCTCCGATTCAAAAGTTGTTTTTAGAAAAAAGATTATCTGTGTTATTAGGGATGAAGAAATTCGCATTGTTAAAACAGCTATTGGAAAATATTCTGCTATCAAAGATTTCTTGGTTAAAGCCGATAGCCATATTTTAACGGTTTATAAGGGGAGGATGGATAAAAAGGAATGGGTCAGCATATTATCTGACAGAACGCTGGAAGAGTTGGAACAGATATTTTTAAAGGAACAAACTTACATTCCAAAGATGCGTTTTGTGTTACAAGATGAACAAACCAGAAATTTTACGGTTCAACGATGGTGTTATTTAGGGAGTGTTGATGATTGGGTAGATTTGAAAACCACTAATGATTTGGCACAACTTGCTAAAACTTATTGCTACCATTTAGGTAGAGAATCTTACTTTGAACTAGAATCACCTGATTGTACAGGGGATTTTTTTGTTATCAAAATTAAATAAGGAGTTTATAACCATAATGAAACGTATATCAGCCGCTAAAGCTTTTGGTTCTTCTCAAGCTGATGCTTCTATAAGTCAACAAGATGCTTCTAGTGACTTTGATGCTTCTGATGACTTATCGCTTGATGGTTTAGGAGAAGAAACTGTAGAATCTTCTGCCAAGGCAAAAAAGGCAGAAAAAACATCTTTTGCGAAACACGCTCCACCGCCAACCCCACAACCTGATTCCTCTGATGGAAAATCATCGTTGTTCGGGCTCCAGTTCGGACATGCCCGTGCCCGAATGATTGATGATGGACCATCATCGTGGAATGATTTTGCCGAACAACAAAAAAAAGAGCGTAGCCGTACCCGACTAATTGAGGAACAATCGCCATTAGGTAGTCTTGTCACTTCAGAAGAACTACAATTGGAAAAAGAACCCATTAAAGTGCGTGAAACTGGTTTTTGGTGGTGGCGACGGATTGTTGTTCCCCCTAATGCTTATGTTGTTCATACACGAATGGGGCGTGATACACCTGTCACCACAGGTTTAGGGAAATCATTTCGGTATAACCCTAATACCGATGCTTATTTAGTGGTACCAGCTGCCATGCAAACCATTGGTATTGTGGCAAGATGTATCACAAAAGAGAAACAGGGTATTAATATCCTGGCTTATTTACAATGGCAAATGCATGATTTTTCTATCGCGTATCAGAAGTTGGATTTTTCTGATAGTCGTGATCCGCTTGGGATTGTGAATGCACAATTGAGTGAGCAAGCTGAGGCAGCCATTAAAGATAAGATTGCCACAATGAGCGTGGAAGAAGTTTTAACGGATAAAGCCCCCATTATCGAAGAACTCACAAAACGCCTTGAAGCTGTCACCGAAGGGCGAAATCATGAAGCGGGAGGCGCACACGAGGGTTTAGGCATTAAAATTGTCACCGTCCAAATTCGGGAAGCCTTTGTCAGTTCCAAGCGACTCTGGCAAGATTTACAAGCCCCGTTTCGTCATCAACAAGAAAAAGCGGCTCGCATTAGTCAGTTGACAATGCAAAATGAGCTTCATAAAAAAGAACTGGAAAACCGTCAGTTAAAGGAAACTCGTGAAGCAGAAACCAATGTGGTTATTGAACGAGTCAGGGAAACCAAACAAACGGAAGCACTTAACTTAAATTTAGCCGAAGAGTCCATTCGTTTCACTAAGAAACAAGAAGTAGAACAGCAAAAAATTCAACTGGAAGAACAAACAACGCTGACAAGACAAGCTTCCATGTTGAAAATTCAGGTCAAGGAGCAAGAAGCAACCCAACAGAAAATCCAACTCGAACAGAAAACGGCCTTAACAGAGCAAGCCTCAGAGCAACAACTCCAAGCAGAACAAGCACGTTTGGATTATGAAAGTCAATTAGAACAATTACAACGGGTACATACAAAAACGTTGGAACAGGCGAAATTGGACAATGAAGCCAATAGCAATCAAAAAACGTTGCAAACGGAACAAGCGTTACATATTGTAACTGAAGAAAACCGTTTAAACACGGCTAAAATGGAAGCAGAACAACTGCGACTTGAGCAGAATGCAAAGCTCAAAAAACAATCAGCCGAATTAAAGTTGCTTGTTCAAGAGCAAGAAAATTTGCTTGAAGCAAAAATGCAGGAAGCATGTATTGCTCGTCAACAACAATCACATTTGGCAGACTTGGAATTAGAAGAAGCCAGTAATCAGGTTAAAATGGCTCTGCGAGAAAAAGAGATGGGGTTAGCTCGCCTGGAACAAGAAGCGCGCAATTTGACAAATGGCTCTGACTTGTTAAGACGACTTATTGATAAATCTGCTGATATTGCGGCTGAAATGCCAGAAATTCAAGAACTGAAAGTATTACAAACCGGAGGAGGCAATGGGGATATTACTTTTGATGCGTTTTCAGCATTTGTAGCAAAAATGTTGGCAGTCGCCGAAAGTTTGGGGATATCGTTAAATGAACCGAAAACCGTATCACAAACTAAAAAAAAACGACATTAAATGAGAAATAACGTTTCTCCTTAATCTTCAGTTTTTGCGTGCAAAAATTTTTCTGATTATAACGAATTTTGGGGACACCTACCTTTTTACCCCCCTAACCCCCCGTACACAGGAGGAAGTCCCAAAATAGAAAAATTAAAGCAAAGTGTCGAATGATGTTTGGTTCCACCCGTGTACGGGGGGTTAGGGGGGTCTGGTGTCCCCCAAAATCTGTTACAATCAGAAATTTTTGCCTGAAAACCTGCCAGGTTTCAAAAACCTGGCAGGTTTATTTCTGGATTTTATTGAATTCTCATTCCTTATTTTGCCAATCCTGCACATTCTAATGTCAAAGGTTCTTTGAGCATATCGTTTCCATTCGGCACTTCTAAAGAACAATTGCTATTATCACCAACACTAAATTTTTGGGATTCTTTATCAAAGAAGTAGTTGGTAAATTGAGCGGTATAGCTATCTTTGGCGGTATCGACATCAACAACCATGTATCCGAAAGCTTTTTTACGTTGAACCGCCCATTTTTCAACATAATTTATGTCGTCATTGGAATCCTTCGTAAAAGCCTTCCATTTGATATCTAATACTTCGTTGATATTGTCATCACTCAAGAGTGCGCCGCCGTTTCCAATGATGTATTGTTTAGGACGCTTAAAAGAATGACCATTTAGGGCCTGGGTTTTGAGATTAGGATCAACGAGCTGTAAGTCGTGGACATGACCCGAGATAACAAGCGGCACATTTTCTATAAGCTTTTTACCATCCACCAGTTTTGAATAACTCAACGCATCTAAGATAATATGATCAGGTGTAGTGTTTTTCTTAGTATCGAACAGGCCAATATGGGAGATGATGATAGACGGTACGCGATCATTCAGCACTTCTTCAAGGCCATTAAACATGTTCGTGTACTTCGATAATTCGCTTTTAGCGAATTCCTGATATCCTTCCTTTTTCATATATTTATCCAACACCTTGTGGACCAAGTCCATAGCTACGATTCGTAAAGAATTGCTATCTGGAGAAGGTTTGAAGTCAATGGCATAGGTAGGAAAAGTGTCGTGACCATACAATTTTTCTATAGCTTTGCAGCGTTCTTGTTCCTTGTTCAAATCGGATGAACCGAAGAAATAGAGAAACCCATTACCCACATGTTTATGAATTTTCGGTTTATCGAGTTTCAAACATTGTTCGTGATTGCCACGCAGAAAAATCCACGCGCCCTTGTTCAGCAACTCCCGTGCCGGATGAAAAAACTCGGTATTCCAGCCACCCCACTTTCTGAAAGAATCAATAATTGGTTTAGCAAGGTTGGATTCTGAGTAACGATAATCGCCTACATGGAGAATAATTGGTGGATCATCGTTTTTCTTAATACGAGTTACCGCATTGTCAATAATTTGCTCGAAAGGCCAGTCACTGACTTTCAAGCAGTGTTGATATTTGTCATCGTATCGACAACCGGTATCTCCTAACACGATGAGCTGGTTTAAGGGAATTGCGCTAGAAATATTAGGGACTCGCAGGGAAATCTTTTTTTCTCCCATGCTCACAAAGATATTTTGTGGTTTGGAAATGTGTTTTTTAGTAAGCAGGGCATCACAAACATCAATGTGATTAAAAAAACCTTCCTTAGGCTTTTCGCGTTTTACCATTGTTGGAAAGTTGCCTTCTCCCACCAATTGTACATCTTCGCACTTGTCTCCACTGTTCACAATAGCCCGTATCTGAGCATTGGCTGTGTAAACGTTTTCAGTATGGGAATCTGTCGGCACAAGTTGCACCCAAGCATATCGGATGCTTGCATCGGCTATACTTGCGATTCCCAGTCCAGCAATGAGGGCAGATTTTGCCATCAGACTGACATAATTTTTTCTTTTTGGCATAAAAAAAGCTCCACATTTTCTAAATGTTAATATTAATACCTTAACCAACAACTATTTATGTTTCAGACATGATGAACCAGTTTCTAAAACTAAATGAATTATGCTAATAAAGGTACTGTAATAAAACGTCCTGTTATTTAATTTACCATTCATCCTTAAATCAGTTAATTAAGCAGTATTAAGTTGCTTAACATCGTCTTTGTCTTTAGTTTTATCTTCTTTTTTAGGTTTCTCTAATAATGGTAGCATTGCATTACTGATACCACCAAAGAACATTGCATTTTTTATCAGAATTGCTCCCGTAAATCCAAGATTGAAGAACAAAGCACCACCAATATTGATAAATGTTGGAATAAGCGTAACAATCAGTCCATTTTGCAAATTACCTTCCAATTTCTTTGAAATTTCAAATAATTCAGGGAGATGAGACAAAGTGCCATTCATTAAAATAACTTCTGCAACATCGGTAGCAATTGAGGAAGCACCTGTTAAAGAAATGGAAACATTGGCCTGTTTCATGGCAACAACATCATTAATACCGTCCCCAACAAAACCAACTGATTTTCCTTGTTTTTGCAATTTTTCAACAATCAATGCTTTATCTTCTGGTAGAACATCATAAAAATATCCATCCATACCTAAAGAGTCTGCTAACTTTTGGGTAGGGTGCTTATGATCACCTGATACAACGGCAAAATGTTTAATACCATGTTGACGTAAATCACTAATAATTTGTTTGACTTCAGGGCGTACCGATGCTTGTATTTCAATAGCTCCCGCAAGTTGATGGTTAACTGCAACCATAACTAAGGAATAACCTTGAGCATGCGCTTCCGCCATAGCTGGCTCCATTTCTTGAGGAATTGTAATCTCTTCCATTCCCATAAAACGGACACTACCAACGCAAATAATTTTATCTTTAATATGAACTGTAATACCATAACCCATCTGATATTTAGAATCATCTATATCAGGTAAAACCAAATTAAATTCTTCTGCTTTATTAATGATAGCTTTAGCGATAGGATGTGCTACTTTACGTTCTGCCGTTGCTGCGTAACTTAACAGTTCTTTTTCTCCATAATCTGCACACCGAATAATTTTTCCTACTTGAGGTATTTTATCTGTCAATGTACCCGTTTTATCAAAAAGCATGACATCCATTTGATGTAAAGCTTCAATAGCGCGTCCGTCTTTAATGAGAATACCATTTTTGTAAGCTAAATTAAGATGGTTAAGTGTTCCTAAAGCGCCGATTATTTTAATACGATTACCAAAATTACTCGCAAGAACCACTAATCCTATAGAGGGACCCAGTAAGAGAAATGATAAAGCCGATGCGCCTATAAATGGTAAAGCAATTTTGTCAGCCCATTTTTCTCCTCGTAACTGTATTTTAGTTTTGAAGTGAGCGGAATTATTTAAAATTTGGGTAATTTTAAAAGAGGTTGTTTCTTCTCCTGCTTGTTCAACTCTAATATGGATTTTGCCACTCATAACAACAGTAGAAGCAAACACACGTTCACCTACTCCTTTTTCAGCAGGTTGCGCTTCTCCTGTCAAAGCATGTTGATCAATCATCGCACTCCCATCAGCGATAAGACCATCAATAGGAATAACTTCACCAGTATTAACTACGACAATATCATTGACATTAATTTTTGCTAACGATATTTCAACTTCACTTCCTTCTTTTAAAACCCATACCTTATCAGGTAATTGTCCAAAGCTTTCAATAATTAGTTTTTGAGAATGAGCAGTTGTTTTTGCTACAATCTGATTACCAAGGTAATAAAGCCATTGGAATAATGCTATGGCAAAATATTGGCTGATAGCAAGTCCTGTGACACTCACAAGCACAGCTGTCATATTATGTCCTACTTTCTTTTCTTCTAACAACGAGGTTTCCGCTTTTTTTAGAACCGAAAAATTGGTATAACTGAGAAGTGCAAGGTGTAACGGCGCTATACCTGGATAAACAAATTGTCTTATGGTTGCTACACCTAAATTGATAACACTGACTTTTGAGAGAACATCAAACTGTTTAACAGTTTCATCAATCTCTTTATTTTTAGTATCATTTTTAGCATCAAACGACAATTCTGTTTTATCAATAGGCTTTATTTTTTTAATTTTTTTAATTTTTAGGAATTTTAATTTTTGAGTACCCGATTTTTTTTTGTGATTTTCAAAAACTCGAATTCCAACATAAATACCCAATAAAATACCAACATCTTTTAACATACATTTTGCCTTAATCAGTAGAGTGCATTTCACGCACTCCGAAAAAGTTAATTAGCCAACGGTTTGTCAATCATTCCAATCACTCTTTTTATGGCTTGGAGATAGTTGATATTTTCAATACCTTCCAATTTAATCTCCTCAAGGGTTTTAGTAACCTTATCAATTTCAGTGGCTTCCGAACTAATAGTAATCACTTGACTACCATTGATTGAAACATTTGCAATTTCACAAAAGTGACCGTTTACTTTATAAGTAAACCTTTGTTTATGTACATTGACTTTGTGTAAGTCAGGATGAATGTCAATCAAATCCATAAATGCCTGCAAAGTATATTCGTCCTGAACAAAATGAGGAGTAGCAACTTGAAAAGCTGGAAAAATTTTTTCCTTTAAAGTACTCGCCTTGATTGGAAACTTCTTTTTCATCCGTAAAGTCCAATGTTCAAGCCCATCAATTTCCCTGATATAAGTTTTAATCTTTAGTTTGCTGTTTCTGATTTTTATGTTAT
>JAUCGK010000146.1 GCA_030378085.1 Candidatus Parabeggiatoa sp. HSG14 | reverse complement strand
TTTTATTAAATAGATATTTTATAACTAATTGATAAACATGAAAATCTATTTTATTCATTATCAGACATACTCTGAATAGCTGATTAAAGAATATTTGGTAGTCCTGTATAAAGTAGTGGTGTATAATATTAAGATGAATTTTACGAAAATAAAGAAAAGGGACTTAAATAGGGCAGTTAACGAGAAATGCTATAAAACCTGTCAGGTTTGGCTTAAAAAATTTATTCCTAACCTCAAAATGATATTTCATATAAAATAATGAAATTCCGTCGTTCCCAATCTCGTGACAATCTTAGGGTTAATTTAACTCCACTCATTGATACTGTTTTTTTGTTGCTCATTTTTTTTATGATGACAACGACCTTTAATAAAGAATCACAACTTAATATTGATTTGCCACAAGCAAAAGGTGAAACCGTTGAACAACAGGAAATCATTAGAATTATTGTTGATGCAGATGGAAAATACGCCATCAACGACAGTGAACATGGATTAGTCAATAACCAATTAGAAACACTTAAACGTGCTTTGAAAGATGCGGTAGGCGATCAAACAAATCCCCCATTATTAATTAGTGCTGATAAAAATTCACCGCATTATGCTGTAGTAAAAGCGATGGAAGCCGCCCGTGATTTAGGATTTGTTCGTCTCAGTTTTGAAGCCCAACAAAGTGAAAAGTGAAAAGTGAAAAATAAGCCAATTTGATCTCTTTAAAAATATGACATTGAACACTTTATGGTATAGTCAACATCCATTAAGATTTGCATTAATTCCCTTATCCAAACTATTTTGCGCCATTGTTAAAATGCGTCGCTTTGCCTATAAACATGATTTATTGACTCGAAACCGCATATCTGTTCCTGTCATTATCGTTGGTAATATTACGGTAGGGGGGACTGGTAAAACGCCTTTAGTCATTTGGCTTGGACAATTTCTTAAAAAACAAGGATTTAAACCGGGCATTGTTAGCAGGGGATATGGAGGAAATGCAAAAAAATGGCCGCAATCAGTATTAAATAATAGCGATCCACGTCTTGTTGGTGATGAATCTGTATTAATAGCAAAACATAGCGGCTGCCCTGTTGCAGTTGCTCCGCAACGTATTGAAGCCGCACAGAGCCTATTAGACAAAACAGGTTGCAATATTATTATCAGTGATGATGGTTTACAACATTATGCATTACACCGCGATATAGAAATTGTTGTGGTTGATGGCATTCGCTGTTATGGTAATGGTCATTGTTTGCCCGCAGGGCCTTTACGTGAATCCGTGAGTCGTCTTGAATATATAGATTTTTTGGTTGTTAAAAAGTTTAAAAAACAACTTCTTCAAAAAATGGGAGGTATGACAACCGTTCAAGAATTTCAGATGCAAAATCATTTTAAACCTTTACGGCACGTCATAGATGACAGTATTGTACAACTATCAGCATTACACAATCATGCTGTACACGCTGTTGCTGGCATTGGACATCCCACCCAATTTTTTAACCATTTACGTGAACAGGGTTTTAAAGTACATTGTCATGAATTTCCTGATCATCATTATTACAAAAAATTCGATATTCAATTTGATGACAACTTACCTGTGATTATGACCGAAAAAGACGCAGTTAAATGTCGGGATTTTGCAAAGATTCAACATTGGTATTTACCTATAGAAGCTCATTTACCACAAAAATTTTGTAAACTGTTATTACATAAAATCAAGAGGATAAAAGATGGAAAATCGGTTGCTTGAAATTTTAGTTTGTCCTGTCACAAAAGGCCCCCTGATTTACGATAAAGAAAATCAGGAATTACTCAATACCGGCTCACGGTTGGCTTACCCTATTCGTGATGGTATTCCCGTGATGTTATCCGATGAAGCACGTTCCTTAACCTCAGAAGAAATAGAAAATCTCAAATCCCATCATGGTTAAAGTACTCTTTGTTTGCATGGGCAATATTTGCCGTTCACCTACGGCTGAGGGCGTATTTACGTTTATGGTGAAACAAGCAGGATTGAATAATAAGGTTGACATTGATTCAGCGGGGACACATGACTACAATATTGGTAAGCCACCCGACTCACGTTCACAAGCGGCAGCTCTTAAACGGGGTATTGATTTAAGTGGACTGCGTGCTCGTCAAGTAACGTCGGCTGACTTTAACCAGTTTGACTATGTGTTAGCCATGGACAGATATAACTATGAGATTTTGCAGTCTTTATGCCCACCAGGGCATGAACATAAACTGCATTTATTTCTTAGCTTCGCACCCAAATTAAACACGCGAGAAATCCCTGATCCTTACGAAGGAGACAACGGCTTTGATCATGTGTTAGATTTAGTGGAAGCGGCAAGTTCGGGCTTATTAACCGAGATACAAAAACAGCTTACTTTCGAGAGCGATAAGTAATACGTCCTTTTGTTAAATCATAAGGAGTCAACTGTACGGTGACTTTATCACCCGTTAAAATACGGATGTAATGTTTACGCATCCGTCCCGAAATGTGGGCAGTTACAATATGATCATTTTCCAATTTCACACGAAACATCGTATTCGGTAAAGTCTCAGTGATTGTTCCTTCCATTTCAATACTTTCTTCTTTAGCCATAATTCTTTCTAAATTTTCCAAATAATTGTTGTTGTCTATTTTTCAATGATAGACTAGAGTTCGCTGCGCCTCAGCAGCACTTTTTAGCCTATAGTTTTTCACATAAATAATTTCACACACCAAACCTGACAGGTTTTAGAAACCTGTCTTCAAGGTTAAAGTTTTTGCGTGCAAAAACTTTAACCTCGAAGGTTTTTTGAAGTTATTTTTCTGAATGTCTATAGATAAGTGCTCATTGTTATACATAAGTTGAAATCTAGAGTAGATAGAATTTCGTGACACTCACCATTTTTAAAAGCTTGAAATTTAAAGCGAAACCTTGTAGCCTAATTGAAAAATTTTATAGTAGGAGTCTTTTGTAAAACGCCTGTTTGGGATTTTGTTCATGATGTTAGGTTTTCCCGAAACCAAGGTATTTTTTAAGTTTCTGAAAATCATCCATAATGAACAAAACAACGTTATTGTGAGTTTTGCAAGTATTTTATAGGAAATAATTAAAAAAAGCATCTTCTAAGTAATGTAAAAATGCTTTATAATCTTAATCTTAAATTTAAAGTAAAATTTAAAAATTACCCAATTTTCGTATCTTCTCAAAAAGTGTGGGTAAACTTACCCAAACCTGACAGGTTTTGAAAACCTGTCAGGTTTTTTCCACCGAATTTAGAAGAAGATACCAATTTTCGTTTGAACAGAGATAAATAAAGACTTGCAAAGTTCATTATGTACCCATTTTTTGAAAGTGCAACCTTATCTTGAATAAAAAAGCTTTCAATTTCAAGCAATACAGTTTAATAATAGTGACTTAATTTTTTTTAGTCTATTGATTTTGTTAAGATAAATTTTATTATACCTTAAAAGTGACAAAGACTAATATTATTATGGCTTTCGAGTTTCGGGAAATCCGCGCATTCCCGAAACAACATGGTATGGGAATTTCCGCTTTACTATGCTAGGGACTTAAATAAGTGCTATTAGGGCTATGGGATTTAATCGTGCTATCAAGATTGGAGTGAGCTTGCATTGTGGTAACTCCAAATTACAAAGTTATATAATTTGTTTCAATGCTTGCAAAAATGCTTGATTTTCTTCAGGTGTACCTACCGTGGCTTGTAAACAATTGTCTAATAGAGGATGTCTACCATGAATGCATTTAATCAAAATGCCTTTTTCTTTTAGTCCCTCAAAAATTTCTTGTGCATCATCAACACAAAATAAGATGAAATTCGCTTGACTCTCCCAAACTTTGATACCATCCAAAGTATTGAGTTGTTTCATTAAATCAGTCCGATTTGCTTTGATGCGCTTAATTTGTTCTTCAAACATCGCATAGTGTTGCAAAGCAAAAGTGGCACTGAGTTGGGTCAATACATTGATATTGTAAGGTTGACGGACTTTATTAAGTTGTTCTATCCATTCCCGTGATCCTGTTAACAGGCCTAAACGCAAGCCCGCTAAACCCAATTTGGAAACAGTTCGCATAATGAGTAAATTTGGATATTCATCTAAACGCGACATAAAATTCGTCTCGACAAACGGTGCATAAGCTTCATCAATCACAACTAAACCCGAACTGGT
The DNA here is from genome assembly GCA_030378085.1 of Candidatus Parabeggiatoa sp. HSG14. Classification (GTDB taxonomy): domain Bacteria; phylum Pseudomonadota; class Gammaproteobacteria; order Beggiatoales; family Beggiatoaceae; genus Parabeggiatoa. The sequence goes on along the minus strand of JAUCGK010000146.1, from coordinate 9,683 downwards.
GTCTATGATATCCTCTATGTCATCGACATCAAAAACATTACCCGTTGGATTATTTGGGCAAGCTAGAAAAATCAAGGAAGGTTGATGAATCTCAATCGCTTCCAACATAGCAAACATATCCAAACCAAAATCATCTGCTTGTAAAGGGACTCCAACATACTGCATTCCAGCAACCTCTGCTAAATGACGATACATCACAAAGCTAGGTTCTGGGACAAGCAACACCCGTTCATCCCCATTCAGTGTTGAAATCAGCATTTGTATCAATTCATCAGAACCATTCCCAAGAATGATATCCATTGTATCGGGTATTTGCATGGTGGTACGTAATTGTTGTTTAACCTCATGCATTTTTGAATCAGGATAACGGTTTAAGGCAACAGTACGTAAGACATTAAGCCATTCTTCAACCAGTGAAGCATCCCATTGATAAGGATTTTCCATTGCATTAAGTTTAATGGCATTATCCGGATCGGGGACGTGATAAGCTTTAATTTTCTGAATTTCTGGACGTATTAAATCAGTAACAGTATAAGAATCTTTCATGGTCATTAATAGAGTGATTATTGGGTTTGCCCAAAGCTAAAACTTTGGACTCCTGTCTGGAATTCAAAGCTTCAACTTTTGTTTTTTCAAAATTTTTTACCGAATTTTTAACGTTGCAAGTCCTATTAATACCAGCACCACAGTAATAATCCAAAACCTAACAATTACACGAGGTTCAGGCCAACCTTTTAGTTCAAAGTGATGATGTAAAGGAGCCATACGAAAGATACGTCTGCCTGTGAGTTTGAAGGAAGCTACTTGTAAAATGACTGATACGGTTTCCATCACAAACACGCCACCCATAATGAATAACACTAACTCTTGTCTCACAATAACGGCTACAGTGCCTAGTGCAGCCCCTAACGCAAGTGCGCCAACATCGCCCATAAATACTTGAGCAGGATAAGTGTTAAACCAAAGAAAACCTAAACCCGCGCCCACCATTGCTCCACAAAATACCACTACTTCACCCGCCCCTACCACATAGGGAATACTTAAATAATCAGCAAAGTTCACATTTCCAGTAGCATAAGCAAAAATACCTAATGCACCTGCGACTAACACAATAGGCATGATAGCTAAACCATCTAAACCATCAGTAAGATTAACCGCATTGCTTGTTCCAACAATGACAAAATAAGTTAATAGCACAAACAACCATGGAGATAAGTGAAAAATGACGTGTTTAAAAAAAGGAACAATCAATTGCATTTCTGTAGGAGATTGGGCAGTCATTACTAATATGAACGCAGCACTGAAGGCTACGAGAGATTGCCAAAAATATTTTTTCTTAGCAGATAAACCCTTAGAATTGCCTAGCGATATTTTACGATAATCATCTATCCAGCCAATTAAGCCAAACAAAAGAGTAACGGCTAAAACTATTAATACAAAGCGATTAGATAAATCTGACCACAGTAAAGTACTTGCAGCAACCGCAACTAAAATCAGTGCGCCACCCATCGTGGGCGTACCGGCTTTTGTTAAATGGCTTTGTGGTCCATCATCACGCACACTTTGCCCCATTTGATTTTTTCTTAAACTATGAATCATCAGAGGACCAACTATCAAAGAAATAAATAATGCGGTAAGTGCTCCCAAAATAGCACGTAAGGTAAGATATTGAAAAACATTAAAACCTGAATAAAAATGAATCGTGAAGTATTCGCTGATCCAAACCAACATATTTAAGCTTCCTTCCTATACGAATTAAGAAATAAGTCTTTGTAAGTTTTAACATGATAAGCCAATTATCAATTATCAATTACCAAGACAAATAAAAATACATTATTTTTTTGAATATAATTATTCAAATAAATTTTGTTCCTAAGGAATGAGGATTTAATAACTGAAAAAACGCTTGAACCAAACCTGACAGGTTTTCAAAACCTGTCAGGTTTAAACGTGGACATTATTAAATTCTTAGTTTGGGATTTTATAAAATCCTCGTTCCTAAGTAGTGCTTAAACGAAAACCCATAATAATTGATTTCAAATTTCCTTTAACCCTTGATTTGCTCAGGAAATAAGACAGAAAAATTCCCTATTGGCATTTACAAAATCCGGCATCGTTCAATCCAGGGTAACACTCAAATGTAGTGACATTGAAGTCCAAACCTAAAGGTTTGGACTCCATGTACCCTTTTAACAACCAACTGATTTTATTGACTTGTCTGGTGGATACGCTATAGCTAAAGGGCCTACATAAAAATCAATCGGCACTCGTATCGAACCATAATATAGACATAAATAAAAATTGCGTTTTGATTTAAAATTAGTATAAAATATATTTGAAGTGAGAAATTAAAAATGCTCAACTCTTGATTCATAATTTCCAATAAATTATAACCATACGAGGAGTAGTAAATTTTATGTCAGGTGAAAACGTGTTAAACATGATTAAGGAGAACAGTGTCAAATTTGTTGATCTCCGTTTTACTGATACCAGAGGCAAAGAACAACATGTTTCTATAATGGCGGATATCATTGATGATGATTTTTTTGAAGAAGGTAAAATGTTTGATGGTTCCTCTATTGCTGGTTGGAAGGGTATCAATGAATCTGACATGACTTTGATGCCAGATTCGGAAACAGCAATCCTTGATCCGTTTGCCGATGAAGCCACTTTAAATTTGCGTTGTGATGTCATTGAACCGACTACTATGCAAGGGTATGAGCGCGATCCACGTTCACTGGCAAAACGTGCTGAAAATTATATGAAGTCCACAGGCATTGCTGATACTGCCTATTTCGGCCCTGAAAATGAATTTTTTATTTTTGATGATGTTCGTTGGGGATCAGATATCAGTGGCTCATTTTGTAAAGTTGACTCTAAAGAAGCTGGCTGGAATTCAGAAAAAGTATATGAAGATGGTAACCTTGGACATCGCCCATCCCTTAAAGGAGGCTATTTTCCCGTCCCACCTGTTGATTCTCAACATGATTTGCGTTCTGCAATGTGTTTATCCTTGCAAGACATGGGCTTAAAAGTTGAAGTTCATCATCATGAAGTAGCCACCGGAGGACAAGGAGAAATTAGTGTCGGTTTTAATACATTAGTCAAGAAAGCTGACGAAGTACAAATTCTTAAATATGTTGTAATGAATATTGCTTATGGCTACGGTAAATCAGCTACCTTTATGCCTAAACCGCTTGTTGGCGATAATGGTAACGGGATGCATGTGCATCAATCCCTGACTAAAGGCGGTAATAATATATTTGCGGGAGATAAATATGCTAATCTATCAGAAACCGCCTTACATTATATTGGTGGCTTGATCAAACATGCACGCGCTATCAATGCTTTTACCAATGCCACAACCAATAGTTATAAGCGTCTTGTTCCCGGTTTTGAAGCACCAACTCTATTAGCTTATTCTGCACGTAATCGCTCAGCTGCCATACGTATTCCATTTTCAGCGAATCCTAAAGCACGTCGTGTTGAAGTCCGTTTTCCAGATTCTACTGGTAATCCATACTTTGCCTTTACAGCTATGTTGATGGCAGGACTTGACGGAATTCAAAATAAAATCGACCCAGGCGAAGCGATGGACAAGGATTTGTACGACTTGCCACCTGAAGAAGAAAAGAACATTCCAACAGTTTGCTTTTCTTTTGAGCAAGCGTTAGAAGAACTCGACAAAGATCGTGATTTCTTATTGGCAGGTGGGGTGTTTACTAATGATGTAATTGATGCCTATATTGCTTTGAAGATGGAAGAAGTCACTCGCTTACGTATGACCACTCATCCCATTGAATTTGATATGTATTACAGTTTGTAAAATATTATTGGGTAATCGGTCATTATCGCGCAAAACTTGCTAGGTTTTAAGTTTTAAAAATCTGGCAGGTCTAAATATATAGCGTTTCCCGATTGAATAAAGTACAACTTCCCCTAAATCCCCTCCTTAAATTAAGGAAGGGACTTGTACCAGACGCAATCGAGAAATGCTATATCTCCTCCCTAAATGGAGGTTTTTTATTTTCGGCTATGGGAAAAGAAACATGTCCGCACAAGAATTTAATTTAGAAGTAACCCCGATTTTGCCAAAAGCTTTAAGTCGCCTTGAAGAATTAGCAAATAATTTATGGTATAGCTGGAATATTCCAACTCGGCGATTGTTTGAGCGTATTGATGATGATTTATGGAATCTCGTTGGACATAATCCTAAACTATTCTTACGCAATGTTGCTCAAGAACGTCTTTTGAAGGTTGCTTCTGATCCATTATTTTTGAATGTGTATAACCATGTGTTATCCATGTTTGATAGTTATTGTCACACCAAAGAACCTCGGAACAGTGGCGCAAAATTAACAGAAGATGATCTGATTGTTTATTTTTGTGCTGAATATGGTTTTCATGAAAGTCTGCCAGTGTATTCTGGGGGATTGGGCATTTTAGCAGGAGATCATTGTAAAACGGCGAGTGATTTACGTTTGCCTTTCGTTGGTATAGGCTTATTTTATCACCAAGGTTTTTTTACACAACAAATTGATGCTGAAGGTAATCAAAAGGCATTATACAATATTAATGATCCACAACATTTGCCGATTACAGCAGTGGTAGATGACGCAGGAAATGACATCACGGTTGGCGTTAATATTGGTGATCAGCATATTCTTGTTAAAGCATGGAAAATGCAAGTGGGGCATATTACCCTCTACTTGCTTGATACCAATGTACCACAAAACAATCATGATGATTGCCAGATTACTCATCAACTTTATGGTGGTAATGAACATACCCGTATTAAGCAAGAAATTGTACTTGGTATTGCAGGTGTGCGTATGCTCAGACGTTTGGGCGTTGCGCCAACCGTATGGCATATCAATGAAGGTCATGCTGCTTTCTCAATACTAGAAAGATTACGTGAATTCATTGCAGGGGAAAAATCGTTTGAAGCTGCCTTGGAAGCCATTGCAGCAAGTTCTGTATTTACTACCCATACTCCCGTACCTGCTGGACATGATCAATTTCATCAAGATTTAATCATGCATTATCTGGGCTATTTTTGCCATGAATTACGTTTGTCCCGAGAAGCTATTCTCGCGCTAGGTTGTTGGCCTCATAATAGTCCCGATTTTAATATGACAACCTTAGCAATTCAGGGTTCCCGTCATATTAATGGGGTGAGTCGTATTCATGGGGATGTGTCTTCAGAAATTTGTACAAAATTTTGGCCTGAAATTACATCCTCTGAAAATCCAATACGCTATATTACTAATGGTGTACATGTCTCTTCCATGTTAGCACGAGAATGGAGTGAATTGTTCGATGAAAATTTGGGAGTAAACTGGAGTGAACAATTATGTGATAATGAACTTTGGCAACGCATAGATAATATTCCAGATCAACAATTTTGGGATGTCAAACAGCGAGTTAAATCACGCATGTTAAAGGTGGTACGTAACGCCTTAACTTTGCAGTATTTGCGTAACCAAGTCAGCGAAACGCATTTAGAACGCCTTTTAAAATTAGTTGATCCCAATAATCCTAATATTCTGACCATTGGTTTTGCACGACGTTTTGCCACTTATAAACGTGCCACGTTATTGCTCAAAGATATTGATAGATTGCGTACTATCCTTAATGATATTAATCGTCCCGTTGTTTTTATATTTGCTGGTAAAGCGCATCCTGCTGATGTGCCAGGACAAGATTTATTGAGAGAACTCCATCGGATAAGTGGTGAACCTGATTTCATCGGTAAAATTTTGGTCGTGCAAGGGTATGATTTAGGACTTTCACGACGTTTAGTCTCTGGAGTTGATGTGTGGCTCAATAATCCCGTATATCCTCAAGAAGCCAGTGGTACTTCTGGAATGAAGGTTGCCATCAATGGTGGTATCAACCTGAGTGTGTTGGATGGTTGGTGGCCTGAAAGTTATGATGGAACCAATGGGTGGGGCATTAAACCTTCACCACATGATCATAATATCGGATTACGTGATTATGAAGATGCCCGTAGTCTGTATGAAGTACTACAAGATGAAGTGATTCCACTTTATTATGAACAAGGTAAATATGGTTATTCTGAAGGTTGGATAAAGAAATCCAAACGTTCTATGTTGACAATACTTCCCCGTTTTAACACGGTAAGAATGCTCAACGACTATTTGAATAAACTTTACCTGCCAGCAAGTCGTCAAGGTAAGCGTTTGAATGCTGATAATTATGTCAAAGCACAGGAATTAGCCAACTGGAAGGCGCATATTAGGGCGAAGTGGGAAGGTGTACATGTTCGGCAATTAGCAACGCCTCAGACACAATTACTTTATGGTGAATCAATAACCATACAAGTGGCTGTTCGCTTAAATGAGCTTCAACCAAATGATATAACGGTTGAACTATTACTTTCACGTAAGATTTACCACCCTGAATTTTTAAGAATTAATCAAGAAAAGTTGCAAACTTTATGGAATGATGAGGGTACGGAAACTGTTTCTTATAAACTTGTGCCTGAACATCCTTTGCACGATAGTGGTGAATACCTCTACACATTAAGCTTAAAACCGGATTTATGTGGTGGACTAAGTTATCGTATTCGTGTTTTTCCATATCATCAGTTGCTTTCTGATTCTTATGAGATGGGTATGATGAGATGGGTTTGATGAGATGGGTTTGATTCTTGTCTTTATAGATGCTCATAAAAATAATTTCTCGCTTTAAATCTGCCAGATTTTTTAAAGTCTGGTAGATTTTTGGAAGTTATTTATCTGAAAACAACGTGTTCCGTTTAATATTTTAAAGCAGAAAAACTATCTACCATACCGTTATTGGACACCAAAGCAATTGAAAGAAGAGTTATACCTCAACTTGAATATCAATGAAATTCAAAAAGAATTAGTGATTTTGTCGAAAATTGATTATGATTGGGAGAGGGAGTTCTAATATTGATTTTAGATGTTTGCAAGATGGTACACTCAATCTGGTATTGCGTCATTGCCTTGAAAAAGAAATTAAAGGGTTTGCACCTAGTATGTTAAATTTGTTATAAAACGACCAATATTTTTTCACCATGAAATTGTTCCGTAAATACCCCTTCGGTATAAAACGTGAATAGCCTTATGTGAAACATAAGGAAAACGTAACACTAACCCCAACGGGGTTGAATATGAACGTCAACCAACTCTGGTGATTAAACTTTTTTTGTTCAACCCAGTTAGGGTTGAGGATTTATATGCGTATTACCTTATGTTTCACATAAGGCTATTCACGTTTACACCCCTTCGGGGTTAAAAAGCAACGAATGGAACAAAAATGGAACTGAACCAGTACCCTAAAACCTAAACCATTTTAACCCTGAAAATTAACGTTGTTTGTAGAGGCTTTGAATTTCAACATCGGTGAGTGCGCGGTTGTAAATGCGGATGTCATCTATTATGCCGTGAAAAAAAGCTCTGCGTTTTGAACCATCATTGGAATCCAAGTAACATCCGATGGATAAGGGTATGGATGTCTGCATTAAATCAATCTGACCGATCTTGTTCTCCGAAACTAATACAGCATCAATGTAAAGTTTCATCGTTTCTGATGATTTATTATAAGTCCCTGTAACGAAATGCCAAGCATTGTCTATAGGCTTATCGGGTAGGGAATGACAAACATTGTTCGGTTCACACAAATTTAACCGTAGTCCTTTACCACTACCAATATCATTAACATCATAAAGAGCATAAGCTCTAGCGTCATGTGTGAAGTGTTTAGCTACTATCATCCCATATCCCACTTTGTGTAAGCCATCAGTTTTTAGCCATGCCAACAGAGAGATACTATTTTGAATGTCTAGGGAGTTAGTGTCGTTGGCTAGGATACAATCATTATCGCCATCAAAACGATATGCACTCTTTGATTTCCCAAACCGATCCTTAGTCAACGTGGCTCCCTTAACAGTACCATGATTCTCATTCCCACTCACATCATTGGCATTGCCATTAAAGGGATAATAAGCAACCAATCCATCAGTCAAAGATAAGCGCGTTTTCAGGGCTTGGATTTCTTCTTGCTGCGCTTGATTTTCCTCCTCAAGCTGTTTAATCCGCTTGTTTATTTCCATGACACAATCACCTATCGTACTGGTTTTGGGATCACAAAGATCACCTGATGCCATCACCAGCGTAGGCATTAATAGGCATGTTGATAGTAGTTTTTTGAACATGTTATCTCCTTTGCTTGAAGTTTAAGTACGACGTGGTTTTCTGGTTCCCACTCGCCAGAGTGGGAACCAGAAAAAACAAGCTATCGTTACTGGTGTAAAGCAATTCATTGGCATCCAAAAAGTGTTTGATGATATTACTTTGTTAGTATTGAAACAAAAATAGACAGCATAATATTAAGTGAAAAGTGAAAAGTAATTTGAAATAGAACTAACGAATGAGGATTTAATAATTTGCAAAATTTTGGTGCTAAACCTGACAGGTTTTTAAAACCTGTCAGGTTTTAACTTTCGTATTTTATTGAATCCTTATTCCTAATCCACATTTTGAAACAAGCATTTGCAACAATCACTTCTCTCATTTTGTGTATGACAATGAGATATTCTTTAAGGCTCCATTACTTTGCGACGTTTTTCCATTATTTCAGCAATAATAGGGCGAAGAATGATTTGCATGGCAAAAGCTATCTTGCGACCTGGTACAACTAATGTATTAGGACGCGACATAAAAGAATCGTGGATCATTGATAATAGATATGAATAATCTTGGTCACGATATTTGTTAAAACGAATGACAACCAAGCTTTCATCAAAATTGGGAACATCACGAGCAATAAAAGGATTAGAAGTATCTACCAAGGGTACCCGTTGGAAGTTAATGTGGCTATTCGTAAATTGGGGCGTAATATATTTTACGTAATCAGGCATCCGCCGCAAAATACTGCGAGTAACCGCTTTAGGGGAATAGCCACGTTCAGAAACATCGCAATGAATTTTTTGGATCCATTCTAAGTTGACACTGGGTACCACCCCAATTAACAAATCTACCCATTGTGCGATATCAACTTCCGAAGTGACCACACCGCCATGTAAACCTTCATAAAATAATAAATCCGTATTTGTAGGAATATTTTCCCATGGCGTAAAGAACCCCGGCAATTGTTCATAAGGTTCAGCTTCGTATTCGTTATGCAAATATTTACGGACTTGTCCTTTCCCTGTTTCCGAGTATTGGTGAAATAAGTTTTCAAGCTTATCAAAGAGATTAGCGTCTGGGCCAAAATGACTCAGATTTTGACCTTCTTTCTCAGCTTCTTTGACGGCTTTTTTCATTTCTATACGGTCATAGCGATGAAAACTATCCCCACCAACAAAAGCTGCGTTATACTCACCCCGACGAAAAATGTCTTCAAAGGCTTTTTTGATAGTAGCTGTTCCCGCACCAGATGAACCTGTAAGCGCAATAATAGGATGTTTGATAGACATTAATTACTCCTAAGACAACTGCAAAATATAATATTATAGGATGTTTAATAGACATTAGCTTTTGTTAAAGTAACAGATGTTAGGTAGATGGCTTCCAAACTGGAGTGCAAAATTTATTTTGCCAACTAGAGTGCAACTCACAAAATAAATTTTGCACTCCTTTATTCACTTTTGGAAGTGCAGTACGTAACATCAGTTAAAATTTTAGAGTAAGGTT